>JAQGMD010000199.1 GCA_028292565.1 Burkholderia sp.
GTCGCTGCCTTCCGGCGTGAATCACCGTTCAGCCGCTTCGTGATTCTCGGCTTGGGCCCGGAAGTCGACTTCACCAGACTGCTGTCGGACGGCGAACTCGACCTTGTAATCTATAACTGGTATTAGACGCCGCAGCACCTGCACACGTCCGAGCTGTTCGAAGACGAGATCGCCTGTTTCATGCGTGCCGACTGCCCCTTTGCGCTGCGTACGGGCCCGGATGAGATGACGGTGGAAGATTACCTGTCATTGCCGCATGTGGCGCCGACGCAGATGCTGCCCGGCTATTACGGCGTCATCGAATCATTCCTTGCCCGTCAGAACATGCACCGCAATGTGGTAGTCGAGTCCGCCTATTTCGGCCTCATTCCCTACATGCTCACCCGCACCAACCTGGTACTCACCACCGGCAAGCAGTTCATGCGCTTCTATGAAAAGAACCTGCCGCTGAAATCCTTTACCGTACCGATCCGGTTTCCAAACATGCGGTTTTACCAGCTCTGGCATGATCGCGTGCATCATGCACCGGAACATAAATGGCTGCGGGATTTGGTTTGTGCGAACGCGCGGGCGTTGTCACCGAAATAACTTTTGATTGGGTTTTCATATTGGCGGGCTGAAGAGTGGTATTACCCGATTCGTATATTGGCGTGCTGGCTTGCCTATACTATCGGGCATGGCTGATCATCCTCAGGCGTATCGCGGAGCCTCGTATTCTCTCCTTACATTAAACGCACGGAGATGGGTGTTAGCGCCCCCAGAAAAACATCGACCCAGGTGACGCATGACCGACACGTATAAAAACTACCCCCGCGACCTCATCGGCTACGGCCGCAATCCGCTGCACCCCCAATGGCCGGGGAATGCCCGCGTCGCCCTGCAGTTCGTGCTCAATTACGAAGAAGGCGCCGAAAACTGCGTCCTGCATGGTGATAAGGCATCGGAAACCTTCCTGTCCGAAATCATCGGCGCGCAAGCCTTCGAGATGCGCCACATGAGCATGGAGTCGATCTACGAATACGGTTCGCGTGCAGGCCTGTGGCGTGTATTGCGCATGTTCGAAGAGCGCAAACTGCCGCTGACGATATTCGCGGTATCAATGGCGTTGAAGCGCAATCCGGAAGCGGTCGCTGCGTTCCAACAACTCGGCCATGAGATCGCCTGCCATGGTTTGCGTTGGATCAGTTACCAGCACATGGACGAAGCGACCGAGCGCGCGCATATGAAGGAAGCGGTCGACATCATCAGGGAAATGTCCGGCACCGCCCCGCTCGGTTGGTATGCCGGACGCGATTCGCCGAACACACGCAGGCTGGTGGTCGAGCATGGCGGCTTCGTCTACGATGCTGACAACTATGGCGACGACCTGCCATTCTGGGAGCAGGTGGCGATTTCGGATGCAGACGGCGAACCGGCGGTCAAGCCGCAACTGGTGGTGCCCTACACGCTCGACTCCAACGACATGCGCTTCGCCGCGACGCAGGGATTCAACTCCGGCACGCAGTTTTTCGATTACCTGAAAGATGCGTTCGATGTGCTTTACCAGGAAGGCGATCCGGCCGGGTTGAACCAGCCGAAGATGCTGTCGATTGGCCTCCACTGCCGCCTCGTCGGTCGGCCGGGACGGGCCGCGGCGCTGGCTCGCTTTCTCGACTATGTGCAGTCGCACGACAAGGTGTGGATCACGCGTCGCATCGACATCGCAAACCACTGGCAAGCAACCCATCCGTTTTCCATTTGAGCGTAGCCATGACAACTACCCTGGAGCACCTGAACGCATGCAGCGCGGCTGAATTTATTGAAACGCTCTCCGGCATCTACGAACATTCGCCATGGATACCGCAACACGCCGCAGCGAGACGACCGTTCGGCACTCTCACCGGGTTGAAGCTCGCCCTCCACGCGACGGTGACGGCGGCAAGCGAAGCCGAGCAGCTCGGGTTGATCCGGGCCCACCCGGAGCTTGCCGGCAAAGCCGCAATCGCGGGGACGTTGACGAAGGAATCGACGGGAGAACAGGCAAAGGCAGGACTGAACAACTGCAGCTCCGAAGAATTCGCGACGCTGCATAAGCTCAATGCCGACTATAACGAAAAATTCGGCTTCCCGTTTATCGTCGCGGTGAAAGGTCCGGACGGCAAGGGCTTAAGCCGCAGCGGGATCATCAGCACATTCGCCCGCCGCCTGAAAAACTGTCGCGAAGACGAGGTCGCTGAAAACCTGCGCCAGATCGGCCGTATTGCGGAACTGCGCCTGAACGATTTGCTCGGCTTCACACCGCGCCTCGGGGAAACCATCGTGGCGTGGGCTGAAGTACTCGGCGCATGGAGCGATGACGACGGCGGGCTGACCTGCGCGTACATGACTACGTCGCATCGCAAGACGGCGGCGCAAATCGCGACCTGGATGCGTGAAGCAGGCATGCAAGTCGGCATCGATGCAATCGGCAACGTCATCGGACGCTATCCGTCGGATAACCCGGAGGCGAAGACGCTGATGACCGGCTCCCATTACGACACAGTGCGCAACGGTGGAAAGTACGACGGCCGTGAAGGCATCCTGTTGCCGATCGCCGTCATCGGGCATTTGCATGAGCGCGGGGTGAAGCTTCCCTATCATGTTGAGATCGTCGGCTTTTCCGAGGAAGAAGGCGTTCGTTACAAAAGTACTTTCCTGGGCAGCAATGCGATCGCCGGCCGCTTCGACATGACGGTGCTGGACAAAATGGATGCGGACGGCATCACCATGCGCGCGGCGTTACAGGATGCCGGATATAACGTCGACGAGATCGCCCATATCGCGCGTAATCCGGACGACTTGCTCGGTTTCGTCGAGGTGCATATTGAGCAAGGCCCTGTTTTGCTCGAGCGAGACCTCCCGGTCGGGATCGTGAGTTCGATTGCCGGCTGCGTGCGTCACCTGATCGAACTGACCGGCGTCGCCAGCCATGCCGGCACGACGCCGATGACGATGCGCAAGGATGCCGCAGCGGCTGCAGCGGAGATCATCCTGTTCGTTGAAAAACGATGCGGCGCAGCCGAGTCCCTGGTAGGCACCGTCGGCCAGCTCGAAGTCCCGGGTGGATCGATCAACGTTATCCCGGGCGCATGCCGGTTCTCGCTCGACGTGCGCGCCGCCGATGACGCCATCCGCGATGCCGCGGCGGCAGACATCCTGCAGGAGATCAAAGCGATTTGCGCGCGGCGCAATATTGAAGCCAGGCTCGATCAAATCCTGAAAGCGCCGGCTGTCCCTTGCGCGCCGTGGCTGATGCAACAACTGGCCGCATCGGCCGAGCGCACCGGCGTCACGCCATTCGAACTCGCGTCGGGCGCGGGACATGACGCGATGGCGATTGCGGCGATTACGGATGTAGCAATGCTGTTCACCCGCTGCGGCAATGGCGGTATCAGCCATAACCCGCTGGAGACGATGACGGCGGACGACGCGGAAGTTTCGGCGCAGGTGATGCTCGACTTCCTGCTGCGTTTCAAGCGAGGGGCGTAGCAATGAGTCTGCGAGGTGGATGGCCGTCCCGACCCGGATGCCGGAATGTCGGGATTGCATCCCAACCACCATTCTGCCGGAGCGGGAAAACCCGGCGTATACTCGAGCCATGAAACCCGACAGCCCACCCGCCAGAAACATCTTCGGTGAACCCCTGGTTCCCTGCTCCTTTGATCCGCTGACCGGATTTTTCCGTGACGGTTGCTGCAAGACCAATGTCGATGACGCCGGCACACATGTCATTTGCGCGATCATGACCGGGGATTTTCTCGAATTCAGCGCCAGCCGGGGCAATGACCTGAGCACGGCTATGCCCGAGTGGGGATTCCCCGGACTGAAGGCAGGCGACCAATGGTGCCTGTGTGCGTTGCGGTGGAAGGAAGCATTTCTCGCCGGCATGGCGCCCTTGGTGGTTCTGGAGAGCACCAACTACAACGCGCTCGACCTGATTCCCCTCGAAGTCCTGGAGCGCTTCGACCACCGCAGGCAGGACATCGCGTAACCCCGGCCCGGGCGCAAGAGCCGGGTAACATCGTCACTTCAACGAGCGATCCGTCGCATACGTCAACCGCACGAGCCACTCGTCATCGCCGGCTTGTTTTATCGAGTCGCGCGCGAAGGCCTCCCCCGGTGTGATCCAGATATTGCCTGTAATCGGATCGCCCAATGCCCCGTGCATTCTTCTCCGGCGGGTTCCCGTCGGATTCATGATCGAGACTCTGGCCAGGCTCCAGCCGCATCACTTCGCCAACCCCAACATGTTTACTTCGCCGGCTTCGGCGTTGCCGTTGCCGTTGCACACGCCATCAAATATTTCGGCCGGCTTGCTCCACGAATCACCACACAAGTTGTCTCCCCACCATTCACTTGAGGAATTTTGAGGGACGCCACCCAGGAGTATTGTTGTAATCCCCATGCAAGTTAATTAATAACGACAAGGGGGTATTGATGAAACCGGGATAGCGTCCACGCGGAGGTGCCTCATCTGGCCATCGCTCCCCAGGGCGTCACCCCCTGAGATGCACATGGACCTCCAAATACCAAACTTGAATTAAGCATTTCATTGATATATCGTGTGTATTACATTATGGAAATCATAGGTAACACACCTGAATATTATCGACGTCTCATTGATGAAGCAAAATCAAAGTGAGGAACAAATGGTCAAAATGCACCTCCAAACCATGGCGAGAACACTTTCCGCCATCGGCATCGTCCTCTGCACACATTTCGCGGCACACGCCGCGACTACTCAGGTAAATGTGGCGACCGCTTATGCCGCCGATAGCTTTCACACGACTAACCTCCAGCAATTCGCGGACGACGTAAAGAAGGCGACCGACGGTCAGGTTCTCCTTAAACTTCACCCGGCCGGCACATTGTTGAAGCCGACTGAAATATTTGAAGGTGTACGTCAGGACAAGGCTGGGGCCGGCGAGGTGATCATGTCCAGCCTTGCAAAAGAAATACCGATCTTCGGCATGGATGCATTGCCGTTCATTGTTTCCAGCTACGACGATGGGCGACGCATGTGGGAGGTGTCGCGTCCCGCAGTGGAAAAGGCATTGAGCGATCGGGGGTTGCAGTTGCTGTACGCCGTCGCCTGGCCGCCGCAAAATTTGTATTCCGCGGAGGCCATCACGACGATGAAAGACTTCAAGGGATTGCGCATGCGGACGTACAACCCCGCGACGGTTCGCATCGCCGAATTGATCGGCGCGAAACCGGTGACCATCCAGGTGATCGACCTCAGCAAGTCCATCGCTGAGGGGAAGCTCGACCTGATGCTTACATCCAGCTGGACCGGCGTCGAGACAAAAGCATGGTCGGGGATGCGGCACTACTACAAGGTCACTGCTTGGCTACCAAAGAATGTGGTGTTTATCAGCAAAAAGGTTTTTGATCCGCTCGACGCCGAAACGAAAAAAAAGATTTTTGCGCTGGCCGCAACCGCCGAGCAGCGCGGCTGGAAGCTTAGCCAGGACTCCAACCAGAACTTTGAGGAGCAACTCGCCGGACACAAGGTCCAAGTTGCAAACATAGACCCGTTCATCCGGCGCTATCTCGATCGCATAGGAGAAAACCTCGCGCGCGAATGGCTGAAACAGGCGGGTAACGACGAATTACAGGTTCTGCTCAGGTATACGACAGAGCGCTCAATGAAGTAAGCAGCACCTTTAACAAGCAGGAATCAAAGGCAACGGTTAACAAGCAAAGAGAGAAGAGGATGACGAACACAAAGAAACAAGGTTCGGCGAAAGACGTGCGCGCACTTTGCCGCACCGGGGAATTCACCGGACCGACAGCCGGCGTGGCCGAAGGCCATGTGCAGGCGAACATGATGATCGTGCCCCGCGAATATGCGTTCGATTTCCTCCTGTTTTGCCAGCGAAATCCCAAGCCTTGCCCGCTGGTGGAAGTGCTCGAACCCGGTCACTTCGCGCCGCGTTGCGCACCCGGCGCGGATGTCCGTAGCGATCTTCCCGGATATCGCATTTTTGAAAACGGACGGCTCACCCGCGAAGTGGCGAATGTATCGCCCTACTGGCAGGACGACCTCGTGACCTTCCTGATCGGTTGCAGCTTTTCATTCGAGAGCGCGCTGATGGAAGGCGGGATACCATTGCGCCATGTGGAACAGGGCATCAACGTCGCGATGTACAAGACTAATATTCCCTGCCTGCCTGCCGGCAATTTCGAGGGAAACATGGTGGTCAGCATGCGTCCCGTCAAGAGCCGGGATATCGCCCGGGCCGTCGAGATCTCCGCGAAGTTTCCGCAAGTGCATGGCGCTCCCGTCCATATCGGGCACCCGAAAGCCATCGGCATCAACGATCTGTCCAAGCCGGATTTCGGCGATCCGGTCGCTATCGAGGATGGTGAATTACC
The DNA here is from genome assembly GCA_028292565.1 of Burkholderia sp. The sequence continues at coordinate 6,397 of JAQGMD010000199.1, forward strand.
GGTGTTCTGGGCCTGCGGCGTGACACCCCAGTACGTTGCCGAGCAAAGCCGGATCCCGTTCTGTATTACCCATGCCCCTGGAAAAATGCTGGTGACGGACCTGATGACGAAATAAGGCTGCGCCGGTTGCACGTTCAAGCGTGCTTGGTGCGATACGAATGCGTGTCGCACCCGGCATAATGCGTGGAAACCAAACAAGAGCATGGCTTTCGCTATGCGCGCTATCATTCCTTTTTCCGTCTGATGCGCGGTAACGGCAATTCCGCTCACTTCCGCTGCACCCTCGCCATGCTCCTGTTCCTCGATTTCGACGGCGTGCTCCATCCATACACCCGCCCTGCCGGAGCGCTGGTGCATGTGCCGGCATTAGAACGCGTGCTGCGCGACTTTCCCGACGTTGACATTGTGATATCGAGTGCATGGCGGGAAGCGCATACGCTGGAGCAGCTCAGGGCGTTTTTCTCCGAAGACATCGCGCAACGCATCGTCGGCGTCACACCGCAACTGGATTCATGGAAACACCCTTTCATCCGGGAAGCGGAGATCCATGCGTGGCTGCGGAATGCCGGCCGTGCGTCGGAAAACTGGGTCGCTCTCGATGACATAGCGCCATTTTTCTCTCCCGGTTGCCAAAACCTTCTACTGGTCCATACCGATGTCGGATTTGACGCCGCCGCTGACCATGAGCTGCGCCGACGCTTTTCGCTTTCGTGATGCGATAAGCAGTTTGGAATCTGCCGTAGCATATCGAACGAAACCGGTTGTCGATCGCCCTGGATAACGGTTGGTGCGGAACGTCAAGCGAGACCCACGCAAAACTCGAAACGCCGGAGGGTTCCCGCTATACTTGCGGGTCTTCAATGCGTTCACGCCTGCACGCAATCCCAACTTTCGCTCATACGGCAACAATCGGCAGGCCGACATGACTGACATACACACCACTGAAAGGCACCAGCAACATGCACGACTCTCCTCTCGCACCAGATCAAACCGCGCAACCGCAGACGGACTCACTGGGAGACAAGCTGAGGGCGATCATCGAGAAGTTACCGCCCGGCGGGGTGACGCTGGCCGAGATTACAGAATTGGTAGGGAAAGACGGGCTGATGATACTCACCGGATTGCTTTCGCTTGTTTTCCTGATCCCGGTTTCGATCCCTGGGGTCAGCACGGTGTTTGGCGCAGCGATCCTGATGATTGGCATCAGCCGCCTTTTCGGCCGCAACCTGTGGCTGCCGAAGTCGTTTCAGAATCGCGTGGTTGCGAGCGACAAACTGCGCGCCGCGCTCAATCGCGCGCTGATATGGCTACATCGCCTGGAGCGCGTGAGCCGTCCCGGCCGCCTCGGCTGGCTTGCGTCGGGCGGACTGATGAACGTCATGAACAACTGTGCGTTGGTACTGGGCGCAATCCTGTTGATGGCGCCGTTCGGGTTGATCCCCTTCAGCAACACGTTTCCCGCGCTTGCCATTCTCTGTCTCGCGGTCGGGCTGTTACAACGCGACGGTGCGTGCATCCTGCTGGGCTACTGCGCCAACGTCGGCACCATCATCTACTTCACCGTGCTGATCGCAGGCGGCGGCCTCGCCATCCGCGAAGCATTGCAACACTTCACGGGCTGAGTTCGGCCCCTGTGGATTCCCTCACCCAAATCGTGCGGGGCGGCGCCATTGCGGCATTAGCCGCGCCACCCAGCCAACGGCGCATGGCGCTGCTCGCCGGCGCCGCACTTGGCACCTTGCCACGCAGTTGCTATGGCCGTTTCCTTCGCAGCCCGTCATGGCGGGCGCGGTGTTCATCATCGATCCTGCCTATACGCTGCCCTTGCTGGTCGGCTTCGTCGCCGCATGGAGGCTCGAGGAGCGTCGGGCTGCGCGCTCCTTCCTGCTGGCCGGCGTCGTGTTGAGCACCGCTTACCTGGGCTGGTCGGTAGCGGCCCTACTTCCTATCCCCTGATATGCCGGCATACAACTTTGTCTGCGATAAATCAGAGGGAAGACTGCTGATTTAGGTCACTGTTAGGGCAATGGCCGAATTCCGGGCGCTTCGCCGGCCCATGCTGCAACCCAAAGAAAGCAATGCACCTACCATCAACTCCCCCCAAACATTTCTCGATGATACGAGGCTTCCACCTCGCGGACTTCTTCACGCTGGGCAATGCCGCATGCGGCGTTGCCGCGATTTTCCTCGCCATGCTGTATATGACGAAAGGGTCGATGACGCATTTTTATGCGGCAGCGGCGATGGCGCCGGCGGCCTTTCTGTTTGACGTGCTCGACGGGCGGATAGCTCGATGGAGGCGGCAGCATTCCGCGCTCGGCCGCGAACTGGACTCGCTCGCGGATATCGTTTCGTTCGGCGTCGCGCCCGCTGCGCTCGGCTTTGCGGCGGGCATGCAGGGAGGCTGGGACTGGGCCGCGCTGATCTACTTCGTCTGTTGCGGTGTCAGCCGCCTGGCGCGCTTCAATGTCACGGCCGAGAGCCTGTCAGGCGACGGTGACAAAGTGAAGTATTTCGAAGGCACACCGATACCCACCAGCGTACTGCTGACCGGCGTACTGGCGTTGGCCGCCTGGAACGGCCGGATCGGCGAGCAGCTCTATTGGGGCGCATGGACCGTGGGTCCCTGGATCTTGCACCCGCTGGCCATGCTGTTCTTCATTTCCGGAACCATGATGATCAGCAAGACAATGCGAATTCCGAAAATGTAACGACGATTACGCCGGAAGGGTCACTTCTTCGGCGCCTTCACCGTAATCGCAATCGAGCTGTAATAAGCCGCGATTTGCTTCAGGTCGTCATCGGACACGTTGCGCACCATAGACGCCATTATTTCGTTCTTGCGCGCACCGCTCTTGTAGTCGTTCATCGCCTTCACGAAATACATTGCTTTTGCCCTGCGAGGTTGGGCGAGTCCGGCATTTTCGAGATGCCGTCCGAACCGTGGCAGGTGACGCACTGAAGCCACTTTTGCCGCGCCGGCCGTTGCGTCGGAAGCGCTTCCTGCGTCCTTGGTGGTTTGGGCATGCGACAACACCGGGACCGCGAACATCGACGAAAGCGCGCCCGTCGCTATCGAGCGGCGGAAAGAAAGTTTACCGGACTGCATAACAGCTCCTGTGAATAATCATGCAAGCAATCCCTCGCGACGCAACAGCGCGCCAATTGCGCCGGGATTGCTGCATGCATCGGCTTCGCGCACGATTCGACGCTTGTAACTGGCCGTGAACTTCCGGCGGCGCGCAACGGCGACAACCTCTGCGCTCTCGCGTTCGTCATTCTGTTTTACAGCAGGCGACATCTTGTTTTCCATGTGATCCCAACTTCCTTAATTAGCTTGATGAAGTTGTCTC
>JAQGMD010000228.1 GCA_028292565.1 Burkholderia sp.
GCGGTGAAAGAGAGCGAATGCCTGAAGCTTGTCCACTCCGATCCGAATGGGCCGTATAAATGCTCTCGCCGAAAGCTATACATAGTCGCGAACTATACATAGTGGCCGAACGGAGACATTAGCCGGATGCGAAAGCAGGGGGGGGAGCTTGGCCGCTTGCCTGACAAGGAGGGACTCTGATTTTCCGTCATCGACGCAGTCTTATGCAGCGCGGGCGGGGGACGTGGGGTGGAAGAGTGGTACCGCCGTTGGTTGATCGCGGCGATGCGGGGTGTGGGGCCCGGCGCCGCCTTGCAGAACTCCTTGGGTCATCCATTGTGAAACTGTCCCGGACTTTAACTGTATGTCCCCGACTTTATTTGTACGGAACAGACGGAGGTCGTTGACGTTTACGCGTATGGCCGTCATCCGAACAACACTTTACAAGTAACAATCGGTTGGGTTACATTGTAAAACAACCTTCTGCACGAATACGACGTCCGGCGCCCGGTGGCGGTTCGGCTACCCATACATCCTCGATTCTATGAATGCCTATGAAACCACGTCTCCTGCAACACGGACGCCTGATGCCGTCCCTCGAATCGGAACTGGCCGCCGAATTCGACATGCATCCATTCTGGAATGAAGCCGACCCTGGCGCGTTCCTCGCCGCCCGCGGCGAAGAATTCGTCGGCCTGGTCACCTCAGCACGCGTCGGCGCAGACGCCGCGCTGATCGATGCGCTGCCGTCGCTGAAGGTGATCTCGAGTTTCGGCGTCGGTTATGAAACCCTCGATATCGAAGCAGCGAAGCGGCGCGGCGTGGTAGTGAGCAACACGCCCGATGTGCTGAACGATTGCGTGGCCGATCTTGCCTTCGGATTGCTGATCGATGTCGCGCGCGGCATGTCGGCCGGTGATCGTTTCGTTCGCCGCGGTGAGTGGGAACGCAATGCGTTTCAATTTACTACACGGGTATCCGGCAAGCGCCTCGGTGTGCTCGGACTTGGCCGCATCGGCCAGGCAATTGCAAAACGTTCCACAGGCTTCGACATGGAGGTGCGGTATCACTCACGCCGTCCGGTAACTGGCGTGTCATGGGGATATGAAGCGTCCGCGGTCGCGTTGGCGGACTGGGCGGACTTCCTGGTGGTGGCATGTGCCGGCGGCACAGCTACGCGCCACCTGGTGTCCTCCGATGTCCTCGCCGCACTCGGACCGAAGGGTTTTCTGATCAACATCTCGCGTGGAAGCGTGGTCGACGAGCAGGCATTGATCAAAGCGCTTGCGGACAAACGCATCGCCGGTGCGGCGCTCGACGTTTATGAGGACGAACCGCATGTACCAGAAGCGCTGCTTTCGTTGGAGAACGCCGTATTGCTGCCGCACGTCGCCAGCGGCACACATGAAACCCGCAAGGCGATGAACAATCTGGTGGTGTCGAATCTGCGCAGCTATTTCGCACGCGGACAAGTGGAAACGCCGATCACCTGACTGCGTTTGCAGAAAATGCACGCGCTGCTATAGTCCTCAGCCGAATGATTTAATCGACAGCAGATGAGCATCATGCGATCCACGAAAAGATCGAACGACGAGAGTGAAGCAGCCAAAGACATCGCCCAGGGTGGCACGCTGGTGCTCGCGCGCGGACAACGCATACGCCTCAGCGACCAGTTGTATGGGCAGATCTTCGAACAAATCGTGTCCGGCCGCCTGAAGGTGGGCGACCGGCTGCCGTCCGAAAAAGAGATCTGCGAGCAATTCGGCGTGTCGCGGCCGGTGGTGCGCGAGGCGCTGCTACGCCTGGGTGCCGATGGACTGGTGACCGCACGTCAGGGTCTGGGTACCTTCGTCAGCCACCAGCCGGTAGCGCGCATCCAGACGTTTGCGCGCGCGCAGGACGTCGCTTCCTACCTGCGCTGCCAGGAAGTGCGGATCGCGCTGGAAGGCGATGCCGCCCGGCTCGCGGCGGAACGGCGCACCGACGAACAAATGGAAGCCATCGAAAAGGCGTATGTCCGTTTCGCGCAAAATGCGGAAAGAGGCCGACCCGATCCGCAGGACGACCTGGATTTCCATGCAAGTGTGGCCGCCGCCGCGCAAAACGATTTTTATCTCCAAGTGCTTGAGCATATCAATGAGTCGCTGCTCGGATTCATGCGCCTGTCCCTGAGCCTGACCCGCACCGGTTCCAAACAACGCACCCAGCGGGTGCTGGAAGAACATTTTGCCATCGTCGATGCGATTCGCGAGCAGGACGGCGAACGTGCGCGCGTGGCGATGCAATACCACCTTGGCCAGGCGCGTCGACGCGTGGTCGATCGCGACCGCGACCGCTAGGTCTCAGAAGGAGAGCCGCCATGAATAAACTTAGGCACCGCGCAGGGATAAGTTGGGCAATTTGGCGGCTTCCTTGAGCGCAAGGGCGATGGCGAACCGGGAACGAAGGCACTCTGGCCCGGACTACAGCGCGTCATGGATTTCGCCACCGGCATTCGTGCATAACGCAGCGGCGACGAAAGTTGTGCGTAATGAGGAGCCTTTAGGGATGAACCAGATGCCCGCGTCATACTCGGCCTGCATGCGCGCAAAGATATCGCGCAATTCCCGAATTGCTGCGGCAGAGAGGATGCGGTCGCGCTGGTTATTCAGGTTGTAAACCCGACTGACGATCTTTCCGATCTCGATCAGGTCCATCGACCCCGCCCCAATCTGCAGGTCAGGTACCGTCTTGGCGCCGTAAGTCAGATATTTTTAGTCGGGTATTTGCAGGGCTTATTCTTGTGACTGAATCTATATTCACGCTACGGGCACTCGGAATCGCCGGGCGAAAAGGTAAAATGACGGCCGTCCATAGAAAGAACTTCGATGCCCGA
>JAQGMD010000265.1 GCA_028292565.1 Burkholderia sp.
TTCGGATTCTTCGACTCGACGATTTCGCCGACCGTGCCGCCGACCATCACTTCATTCAAGGCCTGCGGGGCGGCATAGCTTTTGACGTCTTCCATCCGCATGCGCATGTATGGATCGAGCGACAGAAAATAATTCCGGATCAGCACCTCACCGTCCTTGAGCGCCGGTACCGGCACCTCCTCGAGGCGAAAATTAGCGGGGACGACCTCTCCCTGCGGACGGGAAGCCAGGACATATCGTTTATAGGTTGCCATAGATGCTCGCTCCGGTAGGATGTTTATTCATGTTCCAACTTCTTCGCCACGTCGAGACGCTTCAGATATTTAAAGGTCCCCATCGCTTTGGCGACCAGCTTGTCGCCGTTCCACATCTCCCCTTCGCAGAAGCACATGGTGGTTGACCTGTGAAACGCCTTGCCCTTGGCGACCATGCGGCCGCCCGCCTTGCCCCCGGGTTGCAGGAAGCTGGTCTTCATCTCGATGGTGACGCCGCCGCGCGTGTCCGGGTCCAGTGACCGTCCCGCCATGGACATGACCACGTCGAGCAGCGTCATCGTTACGCCACCGTGCGTCACGTGCCAGCTGTTCATGTGCCGCGTTTCCAGATTCAGCGCAACGGCGGCTTCGCCGTTTTCCATGCCGAGGAATTCGACACCCATGTCGTTCAGGAACGGGATCTCGGTCGGAAACGGTTGCGATACTCGTTTATCCATCAGTGCACCGCCGATACGCCACCGTCCACCGCGAGGATCTGGCCGGTAATGTGTTTGCCTGCGTCGGATGCGAATAGCAAGGCTGCGCCTTTGAGGTCTTCATCGTCGCCGATACGCTGGAGGGGCGCGCGTTGCGCAAGGTTGTCCTGCCCGAATTGCGCGAGCACGCCCTTGGTCATCTTCGATGGAAAGAATCCCGGCGCCAGGGCGTTCACGGTAATTCCGTAGCGTCCCCATTCGCCCGCAAGCGTGCGGGTGAAATTGACGACCGCGCCTTTCGACGTGTTATAGGCTATCGTTTGCATGGAATTCGGACCATTGCCGGCCAGCCCCGCAATCGATGCGATATTCACGATGCGGCCATACTTGCGTGGAATCATCGTTTGTTTGGCAACCGCTTGTGACAGCATGAAGATGCTACGCACGTTCAGGTTCATTACCTTGTCCCATGCCTCGACAGGATGGTCTTCGGCTGGTGCGCCCCATGTGGCGCCGGCGTTGTTGACCAGGATATCGATATGCCCGAGCCGTTTGATTGCTTCCGTCACGAGCGGCGCAATGGCCAATTCCTGCGACACGTCGGCGGCGATGGCGCTCGCTTCGATGCCATGCTGTTTCAGGTGCGCGACCGCTTCATCAAGATCGCCCTGCTTGCGCGAAGACAGTACGATTTTTGCGCCTTGCTCGCCCAGCGCATGGGCGATTTGCAGCCCAAGGCCGCGTGAGCCGCCGGTCACCAGTGCGGTCTTGCCGGTAAGGTCAAACAATTGCTGAATGGTGCGCATATTGTCTCCAGTGTTCGTTGAATGTCAGACGTTTTAAAACCATGCGTCCTGCATATCCAGCGTGGTCGTGTCGATGCTATCGAGCAGGTCCAGCTGGGGTTGCACCTTGGGAAGTTCCCACTTGAAGAAGAACGCGCAAGCCTGCAGTTTACCCTTATAGAAATTGCCGTCATGGCCGTTCTTGCCGACCGACAGCAACGCCTGTTCCAACCAGATCCACGCGACCACCGCGTGGCCAAATGCCTCCAGGTAGACCGATGCATTGGCCAGCGTCTTGTTCATGTCACCAGCGGAGTAGAGGCTGCGCGTGACGTGTTCAATGCGCTGCATGACTTCGGCCAGGTTCTTTGCGTAACCCGCGAGAGCCGCTACATCCAGCGCCTTCGAAAACGTGCTCTGCATCTCCGCGCCAAGCGCCTTGAACGCGGCGCCGTCTTGCATCGACACCTTGCGGCCCAGCAGGTCGAGCCCCTGGATGCCGTGCGTTCCTTCATGGATGGGATTGAGGCGATTGTCGCGATAGAACTGCTCGACATTATATTCGCGCGTATAACCGTAGCCGCCGTGAATCTGAATCGCAAGGCTGTTGGCTTCCAGGCACCACTGCGACGGCCATGACTTGGCGATCGGCGTCAGGATGTCGAGCAGCAACGTTGCATGTCGGCGCGCCTCTTCGGATTCCGATGTCCGCTCATCATCCACCATGCGGGCGCAATACAGGTTCAGCGCCAGGCCGCCTTCGACATAGGCCTTCTGCGCCAGCAGCATGCGCTTGACGTCAGTGTGCTGGATGATCGGGATCTGCGGCTGGGCTGGATCCTTTGCCATCGGCTGACGCCCCTGGGGACGCTGACGCGCGTATTCCAGCGAGTGCAGGTAACCGGTGTAGCCGAGCATGACTGCGCCCAGGCCGACCCCGATGCGCGCCTCGTTCATCATGTGGAACATGTTGCTCAGCCCCTTGTGCGGTTCGCCGACGAGGTAACCGATCGCGCCCGACTTGCCTCCCGGCCTGAACTTGCCTTCACCGAAATTAAGCAGGCAGTTGGTGGTGCCGCGGTAGCCCATTTTATGATTGAGGCCGGCCAGCACCACGTCATTGCGCTCGCCAAGCGAGCCGTCCGCATTCACCATTTTTTTCGGGACGATGAAGAGTGAAATGCCTTTGACACCGGGAATCAGCTTGCCGTCCGCACCGGGGATTTTCGCCAGCACAAGGTGCACGATGTTTTCCGAGAGCTCGTGCTCGCCCGCGGAAATCCACATCTTGTTTCCCTTGAGGCGATAACTGCCATCCTCCTGCAATTCCGCGCGGGTTGTGATATCCGAAAGAGACGATCCTGCTTGCGGTTCCGACAGGCACATCGTGCCGAAGAAACGGCCGGCCAGCATCGGCTTGACGTAGGTATCGATTTGCTCTTGCGTGCCGCACTTGAGCAAGGTGTTGGCGTTGCCGATAGTGAGGAAAGGATAGGCGGAGGTACCGATGTTGGCGCCCTTGAAGTAGGCCAGTCCCGCCTTTTCAATCACGCATGGAAGTTGCATGCCGCCGAGTTCATAATCCTGCGCGGCGGCCATCAGGCCCGACTCAGCGAACGCTTTCAGCGCGGCTTTTACTTCCGGGATGATGTGGACGGCCTCGCCGTCGAAGTGAGGTTCCTGCTGGTCGTTTTTCTTGTTATGCGGCGCGAACAGGTCGGTGGCGATCTGCTCGCAGGTGTCCATCGCGGCGTTGAACGTTTCGCGGCTATGGTCGACGAAACGCGAACGCCGCGCTAACGCTTCCGCATCCAGCCATTCATACAAAAGAAACTCGAGGTCGCGGCGGGAGATGATCTTGGATTGCATGGTAATCCTCCGTTCGTGGCGGCTGCGCACCACGAACGACAAGAGTTGTCGACGATGCTGCGAATCAGACTACTTCGAACAAGCCTGCAGCGCCCTGGCCGCCTCCGATACACATCGTCACCACGACAAATTTCGCACCACGACGCTTGCCTTCGATCAGTGCGTGACCAGTCAGGCGTGCGCCAGAGACGCCATAGGGATGCCCGACCGCAATCGCACCGCCGTTGACATTGAGGCGATCACGCGGGATGCCGAGCTTGTCACTGCAGTACAGCACCTGCACCGCAAACGCCTCATTCAATTCCCACAGGCCGATGTCTTCGACTTTCAACCCGGCTTTCTTCAGCAGTTTGGGAATGGCGAACACCGGACCGATGCCCATTTCATCCGGCTCGCAGCCGGCTACCGCAAAGCCGCGGAAAATGCCGAGAGGCTGCAAGCCTTTCGCTTCGGCGACTTTGCTGTTCATTACGATGGCAACCGATGCGCCGTCGGAAAACTGACTCGCATTGCCGGCGGAAATCACGCCGCCCGGGATCGCGGTACGGATCTTCGACACGCCTTCCAGCGTGGTGTCGGCGCGTATGCCCTCGTCGGCAGAGATAGTGACTTCCCTCGAGATCAGCATGCCGCTGTCTTTGTCCGCCACGCCCATGATGGTGGTCATCGGCACGATCTCGTCGGTGAATTTGCCGGCAGCCTGGGCTGCCGCGGCACGCTGCTGGCTTTGCACGCCATACTCGTCCTGGCGCTCGCGGCTGATGTTATATCGTTTCGCTACGGTCTCGGCGGTTTGCAGCATCGGCCAGTAGACCTCGGGCTTGTTTTGCTTCAGCCATACTTCGGCAACCATGTGCCGGTTTGCTTCGTTCTGCACGCATGAGATTGACTCCACGCCGCCGGCTGCATAGATGTCGCCTTCGCCGGCGATGATGCGCTGGGCTGCGGTTGCAATAGTCTGCAGTCCGGATGAGCAGAAGCGATTAATGGTCATGCCGGCGGTCGTGACCGGGCATCCGCCACGCAATGCGATCTGCCGCGCAATGTTGCTGCCGGTTGCGCCCTCGGGTGTCGCGCAGCCCATGATCACGTCTTCAATTTCACCCGCTTCAATTCTGGCGCGTTCGACTGCCGCCTTGAGCACATGGCCGCCCAGGGTAGCGCCGTGAGTCATGTTGAATGCACCTTTCCAGGATTTGGCGAGTCCGGTGCGGGCGGTGGATACGATGACGGCGTCTGTCATGGGAGTCTCCTAGTTTTCGAATGAAATATGGAATGATGAGGTCGGCGGTGGCACTGAAATCAGGTACGGCTTCTACTGGCTGGATTCTGAAATCGGATATCAGAATAACATAGTTTTAGCACGATCGTTCGCAAACGGTCTGCAATTTTCGAACCGTACGGCCGCTCTCTGCTCTCTGTTTACAAGGCAATTCAAGGCCTCCCGCTGTAAGTTTCTGTAAGTTTGGAGCAAGGGTCACGTAAGGTTCGGACTGCACACTCCTCGGCGTGCACCTATGCGCAAGTCACTTGCACATTCATACAAACCACTTGAGGAGATCAGCATGGCGACAGTACAAACAACTACTGCACGCGGCATGACGGCGGAGGAACGAAAAGTTATCTTTGCGTCTTCGTTAGGCACCGTATTCGAATGGTACGACTTTTACCTGTATGGCTCGCTGGCAGCAATTATTGCGAAACAATTCTTTGCAGGTACTGATCCCAACACCGCGTTCATTTTTGCACTGCTCGCGTTTGCAGCCGGTTTTATCGTCCGTCCGTTCGGGGCGCTCGTGTTCGGTCGCCTCGGCGACATGATCGGCCGGAAGTACACCTTCCTGGTCACCATCCTCATCATGGGTTTTTCCACGTTCATCGTGGGCTTGTTGCCGACCTACGCATCGATCGGCATCGCAGCGCCGATCATCCTGATTTCGCTGCGCATCCTGCAAGGCCTTGCGCTCGGCGGCGAGTACGGCGGTGCGGCAACCTACGTTGCCGAGCACGCCCCGCACGGCAAGCGCGGCGCATTCACTTCGTGGATTCAAACCACGGCGACCCTGGGCCTGTTCCTTTCGCTGATGGTGATCCTGGGTGTGCGCACGGCGATCGGTGAAGCCGCATTCGCCGATTGGGGCTGGCGCGTCCCGTTCCTACTCTCCGTGTTCCTGCTCGCTGTTTCAGTCTGGATACGTTTGTCGATGAATGAGTCTCCCGCTTTCGCGCGGATGAAGGCGCAGGGCAAAACCTCCAAGGCGCCGCTGACCGAGTCCTTCGCGAAATGGAAAAACCTGAAAGTCGTTATCCTCGCACTGCTTGGCCTGACTGCGGGGCAGGCGGTTGTCTGGTACACCGGGCAGTTCTATGCGCTGTTCTTCCTGACCCAGACGCTGAAAGTCGACGGCCCCACCGCCAACCTGCTGATCGCCGCAGCGCTGGTGCTCGGCACCCCGTTCTTTATCGTGTTCGGTACGCTGTCCGATAAAATCGGCCGCAAGATCATCATCATGGCTGGCTGCCTGCTGGCGGCGGTGACTTACTTCCCGATCTTCGCCGCGCTGACACATTATGCAAATCCGGCACTGGAAAGCGCGATCAAGAACGCTCCTGTGGTAGTGACCGCTGATCCGAACGACTGTCAGTTCCAGTTCAACCCGACCGGCACCAAGAAGTTCACTTCTTCCTGTGACATCGCCAAAGCCAAGCTGGCTGCCGCTTCCGTCGCCTATTCCAACGTTGCCGCCCCGGCGGGAACAGTTGCCACGGTCAAGATCGGCGACAAGGTGCTGACTTCGTACAATGCCGCCACCCTGACCAAGGAAGATGCCGCGGCAAAAGAGAAGAGCTTCTCCAAGGACCTGGCGGACTCGATCAAGGCCGCGGGTTATCCGGCTAAAGCCGATCCTGCACGCATCAACAAGGGCATGGTCCTGGTGCTGCTGACCCTCCTTGTGATCTACGTGACGATGGTGTACGGCCCGATCGCCGCAGTGCTGGTCGAGATGTTCCCGACACGCATCCGCTACAGTTCCATGTCGCTGCCGTATCACATCGGTAATGGCTGGTTCGGCGGCCTCCTGCCCACCACCGCGTTTGCGTTGGTTGCGTGGAAGGGCGATATCTACTACGGCCTCTGGTATCCGATCATCATCGCCATGTTCACGTTTGTAGTCGGCATGTTGTTCGTCCGCGAAACCAAGGACACCGACATCTACGCTGCAGACTGAAGGTAAACATCCCGAGCCTGCCGCACGCGCAGGTCCGCGGTCTAAGCCGTCACGCTGTTTGCTGGCGGCTTTTTTTCGCCTGGAAGATTTCAGTTTTGATAAGTCGAGAGGAGTTTGTTCGGATTTGAAAGCATTTGGGCTGTCCAAAGACGCCTACTTTTGCTATCGTCGGCCGATTCAACTGAACCTGACCACTCATCATGAAAACACCGTCCCGCCTCGGCACCCCTTTGTCCCCCTCCGCAACCAAAGTCATGCTGCTCGGCTCCGGTGAACTGGGGAAAGAGGTCATCATTTCACTGCAGCGCCTGGGCGTGGAAGTGATTGCCGTCGATCGTTACCCGAATGCGCCGGGACACCAGGTTGCGCATCGCGCCCACGTCATCAATATGACGGACGGCGCGGCACTGGCTGCGCTCATCGAACAGGAAAAACCGGATCTGGTGGTTCCCGAAATTGAAGCGATCGCAACGGAGACGCTGGTCGAACTCGAAAAAGCGGGTAAGGTCACCGTCATTCCGACCGCAAGGGCCGCCTGGCTCACGATGAACCGCGAGGGGATCCGGCGCCTGGCTGCCGAGGAGCTGGGACTGGCGACATCGCCTTACCGTTTCGCCGACAACCTCGATCAATTGAAGGCGGCCTGTGCCGAAATCGGCTTTCCCTGCGTGATCAAACCTGTCATGTCCTCTTCCGGCAAAGGACAGTCGAAGATAGACGGGCCGGAAGAAGTCGAAGCCGCGTGGAATTACGCAGCCGCGGGCGGACGCGTCGACGCCGGCCGGGTGATAGTCGAAGGGTTCATCGATTTCGATTACGAGATCACGCAGTTGACGGTGCGTGCGATGGACCGTGATGGCAAGCCTGCCACGCATTTCTGCGAGCCGATCGGACACGTTCAGGTGAAAGGTGACTACGTTGAATCCTGGCAGCCGCATCCGATGCGGCCCGCCGCGCTGGAAAAATCCCGCGACATCGCCAAGAAAGTGACGGACAGCCTCGGTGGCCTCGGCCTGTTCGGCGTCGAGTTGTTCGTAAAGGGCGATATGGTGTGGTTCTCCGAAGTCAGCCCGCGACCGCACGACACCGGCATGGTCACCATGGCCAGCCAGGAGCAGAGCGAATTCGAACTGCATGCGAAAGCGATACTCGGCCTGCCTGTGAACGTGGCGCTGAAGAAGCCGGGCGCATCTGCTGTCATTTACGGCCAACATGAGGCGACGGCGATTGCTTTCGAAGGCGTGGCCCATGCACTCGAGGTACCGGGTTCCGATATACGGCTGTTCGGAAAGCCGGAATCGTTTGCACGGCGCCGCATGGGTGTGGCGCTGGCGACGGCGGATGATGTTGAGACGGCGCGCATGCGCGCCAAGGAAGCCGCTTCCAGAGTGAATCCGGTGACAACGAAGTAAAGGCAACGTTTACGGGACGAGTGTCAGCGTCCCCAGTTTGTTTTTCTCCACCTCGGCGCGTACGGTCTTCATCGGCAGATACTCCACCTTCGCCCATCGCTGTGCATAGTTGCGATACAACGGCGACAGCACGTTGCCCGATTGGCCGGTGGAGTGCACGAAGCGGGAATTCTCCGGCTCCGCCAAGTCATACAGCGCGCGAAAACTTGGCGCATGGCGCGTGATGAACGGCTCTTTTTCATCGCGCAGGCTGAGGCGTGCCGCATTGACCGTATATGAGTCGCCGGAGACCGGCACGCGAATGTCAAATATCCTGGCAAGCACGTCGACCTTGCTGAAAGGGCGATGCTCGGAACGCGCGGTATGCGCATCGCCCCAACGCCATTTCGACATATCTTTCCCGTAGCGGTGTTCAAGGTCGCCCACCGCCTTGTCGAGGGAAAGCGAAAGGACGTCGCCGCAGCTCTGCGGCTTGCCGTTCGATGGTGCGTTGATATCGGCGCACCACCTGCCCTGCCCGCCCTCGTTCTTCAGCACGTTGCCCATCGCCTGATGGATATTGCGCAGATCCAGATAATCCTTCAGCAACGCTTCGCCCAATTCATCCTGGAAAATCTGGCGCGACGCTTCCCGCATCCACGCATGGAAGATCAGCGGTTGCGCCCTGTTCGCGTCCATCTCCCCGTTCCAGCCGGCCAGGGCGTTCAACGCCGCCTTCGCCGCGTCCGAACGCGGCACAGTGGTGCGGAGTACAGGCAGCAGTTCTTGTGCCGCCAGCGACTGGTGATCGCCTTGTATCCGTGCAAAGCTGTTCATGCTGTGCTTCGGACTGGCATCAAGCAGTTGGTCAATACGGTTTGCACGGTAAGGCAGGTTCCATTCGCTCGTCAGGAAATGCGGATAATCGGCGCCGACTATCTTGTGATTCGCGGTCGTGATGCGATGTGACGACGGATTGAACTGACGCGGCAACGCTTCGAATGGAATAAAGCCGTTCCAGTCATAGCGCGCTTCCCATCCGGGCGCCGGGGCCAGCCCCTTGAGATCATTTTCCGCCTTCCGAATCGGAACACGGGCGGGCGCGATCAATCCCACATTGCCATCGACATCGGCATAGACGATGTTTTGCTGTGGCGCCGAGAAATCCTTCGCAGCCTCGACGAAGTCCTGCCAGTTGCTGGAGCGATTGAGCTTGATCCCGGCCTGCAAAGTCAGGTCATCCGGCCGCAATGCGGTCCAGGAAAAAGAGATCACATATTTCGTCGCATCTACAGGCGCTTTGGCAAGGACCGGTAGCGCGCCGGTAATCACCGGACCGTGCCGCGACTCCTTCACTTCAAGCGTCACGTCAGACTGCCCTTTGACCTTGATGATTTCGCTGCGGACCTTGAACTCGGCCCAGCCGTCGGGGGTCTGGTATTGCTTGCTATCGGCGGGATTTATGCGCTCGATATACAGATCCTGCACGTCGGGTGCGGTATTGGTGAAACCCCACGCAATCCGATCGTTGCGGCCGAGCACTACCATGGGCAGTGCCGGCAACGTAGCGCCAACCACATTCAGCCCGGGCGCTGACAGGTGGGCAAAATACCAGACCCCGGGCGCCGACAAGGACAAATGCGGATCATTCGCCAGCATGGGCTTGCCGGTTTCCGACAACGCACCGCCGACCACCCAGTTGTTGGAACCCATGCCCTCGACCAGCGATGGCGGAGCAATACTCGAGACCTTGGTCAACTGCCTGGTTGTCCCTTCTAGCTCCCGGTACAACTTGGTGTAATCGCGGGTCTGCATCACAGCGTCGCCCGGATAAGGTGGCAGGAATTCATTGATTTGCTGCAGGGACAAATGTTGCGCCAGGCGCATGCGCAACACTTCATGCGACCAGTTGGCGCTGAGATCCCAGGCCATCATGGTTTGCCAGCCGATGGAATCTACCACTTGCCATGGCTCCGGGGCGGGAGCGCCGGCCAGGAGGAATTCGGGTGGCAACGGTCCTGAGCGGCTTGCAAGCCAGGCGTTGATGCCCTTCGCATAGGACTCCAGTGCGGCGCGCGTCTCCGGCGAGAGGTTCGCCACTATCTGTTCCGCATTGCGCCTCACGCCAAGCGTGCGCAGGAACCGGTCGGTATCCAGTGCGGCCGGACCGAGGATCTCCGCCATACGGCCGGCGGGAATCCGGCGATTCAGGTCAAGCTGCCATAGACGATCCTGCGCATGTACAAAACCGAGCGCGAAGTAGGCGTCGTCGCTGGACGTGGCGTAAATGTGTGGAATGCCTTCAGCGTCGCGCACGATATCTACTGGCGCGGCAAGTCCGGCAAGACTTAATTTCCCGTCAATTTGCGGCTGGCTTGCGCTGCGGTACCACAAGAACGCAGCTATTAAAGCCGCGGCCAGCAATAGCACAACGAAGCCGATTTTTTTGAGTATTCTTGTCATATTGTTTTGCGCGGATCGAAATGTCCGAGTATTGAAGTTCACGGATGGTATTGCGTGAATGGTAAGATTCAGGATTCACTATAACCATGGCAACTCGTTCCCACAATAACCAGTTTATGAGATTCGATGCAGCGATCATAGGCTCAGGGCTTGCCGGACTATCGGTAGCCCTGCATCTGGCACAGAGCCGCAAAGTAGTGGTCATTTCCAAGCGTTCCCTGCTCGACGGCGCCAGCATCCGGGCACAAGGTGGCATCGCCGCCGTGCTGGGTTCCGCCGATACCCATGGCAAACATATCGCAGACACGCTGATTGCCGGAGCGGGCTTGTGCGATCAAGGCGCCACTCGTTTCATCATCGAGCATGGCCGCGAAGCGATCGACTGGCTAATCGAACAAGGCGTACCATTTACTCGCGACGAGACGACGGAACTGGGCTTCCACCTCACGCGGGAAGGCGGCCATAGCGAGCGCCGCATCATCCATGCGGCCGATGCCACCGGACACGCTGTGCAACTCACGCTCGAACAGAAAGCGCGCGCGCATCCGAATATCACTGTGCTCGAAGACCACTGCGCAATCGACGTCATCAGCTCAGCCAGGATCGATCCCTCAACGGCTACCCCACGCTGTGTCGGCCTGTATTTGCAGGATGTGAACACTGGCGAAGTAAAGACCGTCGAGGCCGATCAAACCGTGCTCGCCACCGGCGGCGCCGGAAAGGTGTATCTCTACACAACCAATCCGGATACTGCGACTGGCGACGGCATCGCGATGGCGTGGCGCGCCGGCTGCCGGGTCGCCAACATGGAATTTATTCAGTTCCATCCGACCTGCCTTTACCATCCGTACGCAAAATCTTTCCTTATCAGTGAAGCCGTTCGCGGCGAAGGTGGCTTGCTGAAGCTGCCGGATGCTGCAGGCGCCGCTGCCGGCAAGCGCTTCATGCCGGAGCACGACGAGCGTGCGGAGCTTGCGCCGCGCGACGTGGTGGCGCGCGCCATCGATTTCGAAATGAAAAAGCGCGGCCTTGACTACGTTGAACTCGACATCACTCACCAGCCGCCGGAATTCCTGAAAGAGCATTTTCCGACGATATACGCCCGCTGCCTTGAGTTCGGTATCGACATCACGAAACAGCCTATCCCGGTCGTACCTGCCGCGCACTACACCTGCGGCGGCATTGTGACCGACATGGTCGGACGCACCGACCTGCCCGGCCTGTATGCAGTGGGGGAAACCGCATATACCGGATTGCACGGCGCTAACCGCCTTGCCAGCAACTCACTGCTAGAGTGCCTGGTCCTCGGTCGGGCGGCGGCACGGCATATAGAGCAAGAACCGAAACCGGATGCGATATCACTACCCGCATGGGATGAGAGCCGGGTAACCGATGCTGATGAAGAAGTGGTGATCGCGCAAAACTGGGACGAGCTGCGCCGCTTCATGTGGAACTACGTCAGCATCGTGCGCACCACCAAGCGACTGGAACGGGCGCAACACCGGATCGCGTTGTTGAGGGAAGAGATTTACGAGTACTACTCAAACTTTCGCATCACGCGCGACCTGCTTGAACTGCGCAACCTGGTCGACGTCGCTTCACTGATTGTGGACAGCGCTTTGTCACGCCGCGAAAGCCGCGGGCTGCATTTCAATCGGGATTTTCCGGAAACTTTGCCGAAGGCATTGCCGACCGTATTGACGCCGGGTCGGAGATAGCCGTGCTAGGGACCCGCGCAGTAGTAAGTTGTCATTTTTGCTGGCCGTAGCGGGCGCACTGCAGAGAGCCTGACTTATTTCGTCGCTCGCGAACGTGTTGCCCGCCACTAGGCGCCCCCTGGCATTGCATCCCGCCAGGACCGCCAAAATGAACGACTTATTTACTGCGCGGGCCCTAACCGACTACTCGCAATGAGTAGTCCGTCGCCCTGATGTCCTTGGTCAGGCTGCCGACTGAAATGCGATCCACACCTGTTTCCGCGATCTCCCGCGCGGTCGCCATATTGACGCCGCCGGATGCCTCCAATACTGCCCGCCGGTTGTTCAGCCGCACCGCCTCGCGCATCAACTCGACCGTAAAGTTGTCGAGCAGGACAGACTCCGCGCCGGCCGCCAGCGCCTCCTCCAGCTGTTCCAGCGACTCCACCTCAATCTGTATCGGCACGCCTGCATTGAGCGCTTGCGCCGCCCGCATTGCGGCCACGATGCCGCCGGCCGCCGTGATGTGGTTCTCCTTGATCAGGATGCCGTCGTAGAGCGCCATGCGTTGATTCTGACCGCCCCCGACGCGTACCGCATACTTCTGCGCCAGACGCAGGCCAGGCAAGGTTTTTCGGGTGTCGAGGATGGCTGCACGCGTTCCCTCGATCTGCTCCACATACTTGCGCGTCGCTGTCGCAACACCTGACAGGAGTTGAAGAAAGTTGAGCGCTGGTCGCTCAGCGGTCAGCAAGGCGCGCGCAGGGGCTTCAATTGAACATACTTCACTGTCCGCCGCCATCGCCGCGCCCTCGGCATAACGCCAGGCTATGCGTATCCTTGGATCCACCTGCGTCATCACTCCCTCGAACCATGGGGCGCCGCACAGCACAGCTGTCTCGCGCACGATCACGCGTGCCTTGACAGACTGGTTTTCCGGCACCAGCCTGCCGGTCACGTCACCGGTTCCGATGTCCTCGGCCAATGCCGCATTCAGATTGTTTTCAAAGGCGGCGGCAAGCGCTGCGTCGAACGGTGCGTACGGGTTTTTTAAAGTGCTCATGCGGGACCCACTCCTGCAAACAGTTTTTCTTCTTTCGCGAGATCTGCTTGCGGGCGCACATTTGCTTTCATGCTTGCTGCGAAGCCCAACATGCGATCGATACAGCGATACGCCTTGCGGCCGGTTTCGGGATCGACTTCCACCTCGTTGCGACCCGACTCCAGCACTTCGGCGAGGTTCTGCAGGCTGTTCATCGCCATCCATGGGCAATGAGCGCAGCTCTTGCAAGTCGCACTATTGCCTGCGGTCGGGGCATCGAAAAACCGTTTGCCGGGCGCAGCCATTTTCATCTTGTGAAGGATGCCGGTGTCGGTGGCGACGATGAACTCTTGCGCATCGAGCGTCCGGGCCGCAGCAATCAGCTGTGAGGTCGACCCGACCACATCGGCCTGCGCGATCACGGCTTCCGGCGACTCCGGATGCACCAGCACCTTCGCATGCGGATGTTCCTTTTTCATCAGCTCGAGCTCGATGCCCTTGAACTCGTCATGCACTACGCAGGAACCCTGCCATAGCAGCATGTCGGCGCTGGTCTGCTTTCGGATATAGCTGCCGAGATGCTTGTCCGGCGCCCACAGGATCTTTTTGCCCTGTGCATGCAGGTGTTGAACGATCTGCAAGCCGATCGACGAGGTGACCATCCAGTCGGCCCGCGCTTTTACCGCCGCACTGGTGTTGGCATAGACGACTACGGTGCGATCCGGATGCGTATCGCAGAACGCGGCGAATTCGTCGGCCGGGCAACCCAGGTCGAGCGAACAGGTGGCGTCCAGGTCCGGCATCAGCACGCGCTTTCCAGGGGACAGTATCTTCGCGGTTTCTCCCATGAACCTCACGCCCGCGACCACCAGCGTCTGCGCGGGATGATCACGCCCGAAGCGCGCCATCTCGAGCGAATCGGAAACGCATCCACCAGTTTCCTCTGCCAGATCCTGCAGGTCCGCGTCCACGTAATAGTGCGCGACCAGAACCGCGTGCTGCTCTTTGAGCAGGCGTTTGATGCGGTCCTTGAGTAGGGTTTTTTCTGCCGCCGTCGGCGCAACAGCCGGCACGCGAGCCCATGCATTAGCGGTACAACTCGAACCTGCGTTCATTTGCGGACGTTCGAACTCGACGGTCATGATAGATCGGGTATGCATTGTGAATCACACCTGTTAACGATAGTGAAAGACACTCGATTGAAACGCGGAGGCAGTCAGACAAGCCGCACTCACACGTGTGTTGATGTTGAACTGAATCGAATACATCAGTGGAGGCCACTTCGATGACGCATTGACTAACTGTTAACAATACCCCGATTTGCAACGGATGAAAACACCAATCGAAGAAGAATATTTACGCATGGAAAAATCGGTAGCATACTAAATCAAGGATCCCGTCAGCATAGAAGAGATGGGATTCGTACTTAGGCAGGTTTGACTAAGCCCTGAATTCCCGGGCGCTCCGCAGTTCGCTTGGTATTGATTCCCTGAGTGAAGAAGCACACCTATGACGACTTCCATTTTTGATAAAACCGACAAGGGTCGGGAAGAAATTGCGACCCGCAAATATCATCTTTCTACCCGGTTGCGCGCCCTTCTGCTCCTTATCGACGGCAAACAGAGGACCGACAATTTGCTTCAGAAGTTCGCGGGCATCGGCCTCACCGAAGACAGCCTCACTGAACTATTAAATGATGGTTATATTCAAGTGGTCGCGGCTCCGGCACCGGCGCCCGAAGCAGCACCTACGCAGGCGGTTGCCCAGCCCGCAATCGCTCCAGGCGCGCGCACCCTGCCGGATGGCCAGACCCAGTTCGAAGCGATCTATCACTTCTATACCGAGACCATCAAGAGTTCGATCGGCTTGCGGGGTTACGGATTGCAGCTAAAGGTAGAGAAGGCGGGCAGCCTTGAAGAATTGCGCGAGTTGCGGCGGCCCTACCTTGAAGCGGTATTGAAGGCGAAGGGCAATGAGATTGCGCGCAGCTTGCGCGGCCGGCTCGATGAGTTGCTCTATTACGCCGAGACCATTCCACCGCATACGACCATTATCGACCTGAATGCCGAGGCAATGAAATAGCGCGTGAAAAAAAAGCGCAGCCAGGTTTCCCTGCTGCGCTTTTGCACCTTACGTCATGCGTGCGGTCTATTCAATGCCCTGGCTCGACAGGTAGTCTTCATAACTGCCCTGGAAGTCGA
>JAQGMD010000283.1 GCA_028292565.1 Burkholderia sp.
TTCGGCCAAGCTGTCGTCCAAATGGTATGAGTTCGACATCGGCTGGATGTATATCCGTATTCTTGAAATGCTGAAGCTGGCGAAAGTGAAGAAGGTTGCACCTGCACCGAAGTTCGATCACAAGAAGCCGGCTGTCGATCTCGACACGCTGCAGTCGGTGATCGCGAATCGCTACGATGTGATGGCGAAGTACGCGACATCGGTGAAGCGCGCCTGGCACGATGAACTTGAGCACCTGAAAGCAAAGTCCAAGCTGGAGTCGCGGGTTCTGAAATCCTCGAGAAAGCTGTTGCAGCGCGAGCCGGCCAAGCTGGAAGCGCCGCAGAAGCAGCAACTCAGCGAGGTGTTTGCGCATAGCAAAGCACTTCAGACTATGCATGAAATGCGCGTTGAACTCGGCGCAATCTGGGAGCGTTCGCACTTCACCCGTGAACAACTGCTCCAGCAATTGCAGGATTGGTGCGCTCGTGCAGAAGCCTCCGGTATCAAGGCACTGCAGGACTTTTCACTGCGCTTGCGCAGCTACGCTTGATGCGCTTGTAGTTAGCGCCACATCCAAAAAACGCGGCTCCCGGTTTCGGGGCCGCGTTTTTTTACGCCCATTGTAGGTGCGCCATGCGCACCGGAATTATGCGGTGCGCGTGGCGCACCTACAATGGAAACGTCTATGGTATCCAAAAACAAAAAGCCCCGCAGACTAAGTCTTGCGGGGCTTTTTAACGTGAAGCCTGATCGATTACTTGATCTTGGTTTCTTTGTATTCCACGTGCTTGCGTGCCTTGGGATCGAACTTCATGATCGCCATTTTTTCCGGCATGGTGCGCTTGTTCTTCGTGGTGGTGTAGAAGTGACCCGTGCCTGCGGTCGATTCCAGCTTGATTTTGTCGCGGTTAGATTTAGCCATGATATTTTCCTGATAGGTTCCGCTTAGACTTTAACGCCACGAGCGCGCATATCGGCCAGAACGACGTCGATGCCGAGCTTGTCGATCACGCGCAAGCCAGCAGCCGACAGACGGAGGGAAACCCAGCGGTTTTCGGTTTCAACGAAGATGCGGCGGTTTTGCAGGTTCGGCAAAAAGCGGCGCTTCGTCTTGTTGTTTGCATGGGAAACGTTGTTGCCGACCATCGGCCCCTTCCCGGTGACTTGGCAGACACGTGCCATATTCAACTCCTCTTAATATTTCCGAATTTGGAAAAAACGAAAGTGTATCGAAAAAAACCTAATTTTTCAATGAGTTGCGGAAAATAAGTGTGTCTTTAATCATTTTCCATATTTAACAATCGTCGATTCACAGATGTCCATGCTCTGCAAATGAATAAACATGCGGCCCAGCGACGACAAAATGATCCAGCATGCGCACGTCCAGAAGGCTCAGTGCCTGCTTCAACGCTTGGGTGAGGGCATGGTCCGCAGCACTCGGTTCCGGGGCGCCTGACGGATGATTGTGGGCGATGATGACGCTTGCGGCATTACAGGCAAGCGCTTCCTTGGCTACTTCGCGCGGGTACACACTGGTATGCGTGAGCGTGCCGCGAAACATCTCCTTGCATTCGATCAGGCGATTCTTCACATCGAGGAACATCACCGCAAAGGATTCATATGGCTTGTTGGCCAGGCGCAGTTGCAGGTATTGCCGGACCGCCTGCGGCGCGCCAAGAACAACACCTCTTTCCAGCTCTTCCGCAAGTGCCCGCCGGGCCAATTCCATCGCGGCCTGAAACTGCGCAAATTTTGCAGGACCCAGACCCTTGATGGAGGAAAAATCGGTGAGCGATGCCGAGCACAATCGATTCAACGAGCGAAAATGCTCGAGCATGTCCCTCCCGAGTTCCACCGCGCTCTTGCCGCTGACGCCAACGCGAAGAAAAACAGCGAGGAGCTCGGCGTCGGAGAGCGCCTGCGGCCCATGCTTGATGAGCCGCTCGCGGGGCCGTTGCTCTTCCGGCCAGTCGGTAATTGCCATTGTTCGATACCCGGGGTGAGGGCGGAAATGCCGCCAGACGGCCCATTATATGGAACAATGTTGTTAAAAAGGAAATACGATCGTGCGCGAGAATATTGCACGCGGCTCGTCCGGGATTCCCTGTCCATGACTTGCGGCACATTTTTTGCTGGGAGAGTGGCAAGCCAGGGTAAAAGCCGCTGATTTAACTTAACGTGCCTTACAATAGTGCATTCTCACGTTGTTCAAATTCTTCATGTCCAAAGCAATTGCACCAGTCGTTACCGAAGCTGCCTATCTCACTTTGCATTATCGTCTTGCCACCATGGACGGCACTGATATCGTCAGCACGTTCCAGGAAAATCCGGCGACGCTGACGCTCGGAGCGGGGCAGCTTGCGCCGTTCCTCGAAGCATGCCTGCTCGGCTTGCCGGAGGGCGTCCATCAAACCTTTGATCTGCCGCCTGAACAAGCCTTCGGCCCGCGCAATCCCGACCTGATACAACGGGTGTCGCGCGCGACCCTGAAGGAGAATTCCCAGCTTGGCGAGCAATACGCGATCGGCGACCTGGTTGAATTCAACGCACCGGGCGGCGGTCGCTTTGCCGGAGTGCTTCGGGAAATCAACGCGGACGGCGCCTTGTTCGACTTCAATCATCCTTTGGCCGGGCAGCCGGTGAAATTTGAAGTGAAGATTATCGGAATATTGTAAGTACGACCCCAACGGTAGTCGTCGTAAGGATGGAGTATGGATAAAGAAGTCTTGCTCGCGCAGCCGCGCGGATTTTGCGCCGGCGTCGATCGCGCAATTGAAATTGTCGAACGTGCCCTTGCCCAGTTCGGCGCGCCCATCTATGTACGCCATGAGATCGTCCACAATGCGTATGTGGTGGAAGACCTGCGCAACAAGGGTGCGATCTTCATCGAGGAATTGGAAGATGTTCCCGCCGGGAACACGGTGATTTTCTCCGCGCACGGCGTACCAAAGTCAGTGCAGACGGAAGCCGAGCAGCGCGGACTGCGCGTGTTCGATGCGACCTGCCCGCTCGTGACTAAAGTGCACGTGGAAGTGGCCAAGATGCGGCGCGAAGGACGTGAAATCGTCATGATTGGCCACAAGGGCCATCCCGAGGTGGAAGGTACCATGGGACAGGCCGACGCAGGCATGTACCTGGTTGAAACCGTCAGCGATGCAGAACAGCTTCAGGTGACCAACCCCGACATGCTTGCTTATGTGTCGCAAACCACGCTGTCGGTCGACGATACCGCCGATATCATTGCTGCATTGAAAAAGAAATTCCCGAGTATCTCCGAGCCTAAAAAGGGCGATATCTGTTATGCGACGACGAATCGCCAGGAGGCGGTCAAGTTCATGGCGCCCCAGGTCGAGGTGGTGATCGTCGTCGGCAGCGCCAACAGTTCAAACTCCAACCGCTTGCGCGAAGTCGCCGAAAAAAAGGGTGTCGCGGCGTATATGGTGGACAATGCTTCGCAGATCGACCCGGCCTGGCTGGAAGGCAAGACGCGTATCGGTGTCACCGCAGGCGCATCGGCACCCGAGGTCCTGGTGCAGGCAGTGATCGATCGCCTCAAGGAATACGGTGCGAAGAGCGTGCGGGCGCTGACGGGCGTCGAGGAAAACGTGACTTTCCCGATGCCGAAAGGATTGAATGCACCGCGCGCCGCCTGACGTGTCGCGCGGCAGGGTCTGATCTTCGTCAACAAAAGCAAGAGGGGAAATACGATTCCGATTTTGCAAAAGATTGTGTTAGGTATAATGCGCCGGTTCCGGTGATTGCTTGCAAAGCAACCAAACAATAAAAGTTTGTACCAAAACGAGACGAGGAGATTTCACTATGCGTGCATATAGCACCGACATCTGCACCGACATCGGCATCAGCGCCAATCGAATTTGTTCAGCAGGTCGTTCCAGGTAGACGTATGCGGCACCCGAGAGTTTTCTCCGGGTGCCGTTTTTGTTTTGACGGCCGATTTTTACGCTGCACCCGCGGCGGCGAAGTCATAGAACCATTTGAACGATCTTCCATGGAGAATTGGCAAGTATGGATACCTTTATCCAACAAATCATCAATGGCCTGGTGCTGGGCAGCATGTATGCGCTGATTGCCCTCGGCTACACGATGGTGTACGGCGTTCTCAACCTGATCAATTTTGCGCACGGCGACGTGCTGATGATCGGGGCGATGGTGGCTGCGACCGTCCTGAAGATTTTGCAAACCACCGCGCCCGATTTGCCGGGCGTCGTTCAACTACTGATCGCCATCCTCGTCGCGATTCCGGTATGCGTGCTCGTCAACATCATCATCGAACGCGTCGCTTACCGGCGCTTGCGTAACGCGCCGCGCCTCGCCCCCCTGATCACCGCGATCGGCGTATCGATACTGCTGCAAACTTTTGCAATGATGATCTGGGGTCGCAGCCCGGTGCCCGTACCGCAGGTAATGTCCTCAGAGCCGTACCATCTCTTCGGCGCGCTGATTTCACAGACGCAGGTGATGTTGCTGGTACTCGCGACGCTGGCGATGGTCGGGCTGGTCCTGCTGGTGGAAAAAACCAGGATGGGGCGAGCGATGCGTGCAACCGCGGAGAACCCCCGTGTCGCTGGCCTGATGGGCGTCGACTCGAACCGTGTCATAGTCCTGACCTTCGCGATCGGAGCAGCCCTGGCGGCGGTGGCCGGTGTGATGTGGGGAGCCAACTACTCCTCCGCGCAGTTCGCGATGGGCCTGGTCCCCGGCCTGAAAGCGTTCTGCGCGGCGGTGCTAGGCGGGATCGGCAACATCTACGGCGCAATGGCCGGCGGCATCCTGCTTGGCCTGATCGAAAGCCTGGGTGCCGGGTATATCGGCGACCTGACCGGCGGCTTCCTCGGCAGCCACTATCAGGACATCTTTGCATTCGTTGTGCTGATTATCGTACTCACGCTACGCCCGTCCGGCATCATGGGTGAGCGCGTCGCCGATCGTGCATAAGGGGGAGCGCCATGTCCAGCCTGTTCGATATTAAACACAACCCGCGCAAGGCATATGCCAGTTTCATAGTCCTGGCTGTCGTGCTGACCGCGTTCCCGTTCGTTGCCTCGAACTTCGGCAACTCGTGGGTCCGGATCATGGACCTCGCGCTGCTCTACATCATGCTCGCCCTCGGGCTGAACATTGTGGTCGGCTTTGCCGGCCTGCTCGACCTGGGCTACATCGCGTTTTACGCGCTCGGCGCCTACATGACCGGTTTGCTCGCGTCGCCCCAGTTTGCAACGGTGATTGAGTCGTTCATCAATGAATATCCGATGGTCGGCGACACGCTGGTCTGGATGCTCGGAGAGGAGGTGCGGCAGAAAGGCATACATCTATCGGTATGGCTCATCGTCCCGCTCGGCGCCGGGGTGGCCGCATTCTTTGGCGCGTTGCTCGGCGCCCCGACGCTGAAGCTGCGCGGCGATTATCTCGCGATCGTCACGCTCGGCTTCGGTGAAATCATCCGGATCTTCATGAACAACCTGAACGCGCCGGTGAACATCACGAACGGTCCGCAGGGCATCAACATGATCGACCCGATCCGGGTATTCGGCGTGTCGCTGGCAGGTGAGTCCGGATCGAGGGCTACCGTATTCTTCGGCGACTATGGCATGCCGTCGGTAAATGCGTATTACTTCCTGTTCCTCGGGTTGTGCATCGTTACCGTGTTCATTTCGATCCGGCTACAGAACTCACGCCTTGGACGGGCGTGGGTCGCTATCCGGGAAGACGAGATCGCCGCGAAAGCGATGGGTATCAACACCCGGAACATGAAACTGCTGGCATTCGCGATGGGCGCTTCGTTCGGCGGCGTCGCGGGTGCGATGTTTGCCTCGTTCCAGGGATTCGTATCGCCGGAATCGTTCTCGCTGATGGAGTCGATCGCGGTGCTTGCCATGGTGGTGCTGGGCGGAATGGGGCATATCCCCGGCGTGGTGCTCGGCGGCGCCATCCTTGCCGCCTTGCCGGAAGTATTGCGCCATGTGGTGGAACCGGTGCAAATGACGTTATTCGGCAAAGTGATTATTGAAGCCGAAGTGCTGCGCCAGTTGCTGTACGGCCTTGCGATGGTGGTGATCATGCTGTACCGGCCGGCCGGCTTGTGGCCATCGCCGCGGCATGAAGACAGGATGACCGCAAGCGCCAGGCCTTCCGGCGAGAAGAAAGTAGCGACCCGGCTGGCGGCATAAGGGGACACCATGAGCGAACAAATCATTCTGAATATCTCCGGCGTCAACAAACGTTTTGGCGGTTTGCAGGCGCTCTCGAACGTGAGCGTCAAAATCGAACAAGGCCAGATCTATGGCCTGATCGGCCCGAACGGGGCGGGCAAGACCACTTTCTTCAACGTGAT
>JAQGMD010000343.1 GCA_028292565.1 Burkholderia sp.
CGCTGCTCGGCGGTGACGGCGACGTCGTGGCCGATATCTTCCGCACTCGCGTACTGCGCCGTGGCAAAGGCAGCGAAGTGTGGGGCTGGGGCACCGCGTACGGCAAAGCACCTAACCAGGGCGCAACCGCGCCGGCACCTGCTGCGCAAGGAGATAAAAAATCATGATCCGTCTGACCCTGATTTGTATTTCAGCTGTGCTGCTGGCTGCCTGCGGTGAATCTGACCAGACGCAATCCGCCAACCGCCACCTGCCTGACGTCGCGCCTTACCAGGGCGCGAAAAACGTGCATGTCGTCAAAGGTTGGGCGCCCGGCGACAAGAAGGCGTGGGAAACCCAGTTGCGTAACCGTGCGCAAACCCAGAACGAATACGTCAAAGTAAACTGACCGTACCGCGAGAGGAAACATCATGAAGAAATGGTTTGCCAGTCTCGCGTTCGGCATGTCACTGCTTGCCGGATCCGTCATGGCGCAGGGCAACGACGCGGCCAAGTCAGCACCGACCGCCGCTGCTCCTGTCGCCGCCGCTCCTGCTGCCGGCGCACCGAATGTGCAATCGGCCGATATTCTGAACATGGATCAGAACCAGGCCGAGCGCACTAAAGACCAGCCGGGCAATCTTGCTCCCACCTGGCGCATCGTCAAGGAAGGGCAGAAGCATTACTCCAGCCTGCCCGGTGCCGAGATGGGTGTGCTGATCCAGCCTAAGGCGCAGTTTCCCGGCCAGTCGCATGCGACTACCGCCGGTGAAGCATGGCGCCAGTACCGCAATGGCCCGCTGACCACCATCGGTGGCTGGCTGCTGGTTGTGGCAATTGTCGGTATGGCTGCCGTGTACGTTCTTTTCGGGCCGTCGAAACTGAAGGGACCGAAGACCGGTCGCCTGATCCAGCGTTTTACGCCAGTTGAGCGTATCGCGCACTGGACGGTGGCAATCAGCTTCGTGGTACTGGCGATCACTGGCATCACGATGTTGTTCGGCAAGTACATTGTGCTGCCCGTTTTCGGCCACACGCTGTTCGGCTGGCTGGCTTATGCGTGCAAGAACGTCCACAACTTTGTCGGCCCGCTATTTACCGTGGCGACGATTGTGGTGTTCATGATTTTCGTGAAAGACAACCTTCCGCATGCGTCTGACGTCAAATGGATAGCCCGCGCCGGCGGCGCGATCGGCAAGGGTCACGTCAGCTCCGGCCGCTTCAATGCCGGTGAGAAGTTCTGGTTCTGGGGCGGCGTGGTGGTGCTTGGCCTGATCATCAGCGCATCGGGATTCGTGCTCGACATGATCGTGCCGGGTATCGAATACACCCGCGGCAACATGCAGGTGGCAAACATTATTCACCTGGTCGCCGCGGTACTGGTGACAGCTGCATCATTGGGCCACATCTACATGGGCACGATCGGCATGGAAGGCTCGTATGCGGCTATGCGCACCGGTTATGTCGACGATACATGGGCACAAGAGCACCATGACCTGTGGTACGACGACATACAAAGCGGCAAGATAGCGCGTGTACGCGCACCGGAAGGCGCCCCGAAAACTGGTGGCGACCCGATCAAGGCTGTCTAAATAGCAGGAGAATAAGGCATGAAAAAGATTACATTTGCACTGATGACCCTGGCGGTATCCGGCGCCGTGTTCGCGAAGCTTCCTCCTGCGCCGCCGGAAGCACAGGCTGCTGCGGATGCCGCCAAGCACAAGACAGCGTGGGCTGATAAGGTTGCGGCTTACCAGTTGTGCCAGTCGCAGGACAAGGTCGCCAAGTTTTACTTCAAGACAAAGAACCCGAGTGGCAAAGCGTCAGGTGAGATCGCGGACTGCGCCGACCCTGGCCCATACGTACCGGCCCAGGCCGCTACAGCCCAGGTTGGGGTAGCCGATGCCAAGCCCGTACCGGCGGCCGGCAAACCAGAAGCACCTCCAGCAAAAAAATAGATTCAACACGATGCAACGCCGACCTCTCCTCTCCAATTCAACGATCCATCTGACTCAAGAGGTTGAGGTGATGGATGAAAAAGGCCGGCTCTCGACCATTTCCATCCCTGCCGAACGGCCGCTGACCGTCTATGTCGACAAGCGTGAGCTGGTTACACTGATGACGCTCGGCGGCGCGCCGGAGGCATTGACGCTCGGCTACCTGCGTAACCAGCGCCTCGTCAAATCGATCGACGACGTCGAATCGGTGCAGGTCGACTGGGCGGTTGAAGCGGTGGCGGTCAAGACCCGCCACGGCATCAGCGATATCGAAGAGCGCACCGCGAAGCGCGTGGTGACGACCGGTTGCGGCCAGGGTTCGGTATTCGGCGGATTGATGGATGAAGTCGATACCATCAACCTGCCGGAAGATGCACGCATGACCCAGTCGACGCTCTACAAGATCGTCGACACCATCCGCACCCAGCAATCCATCTATAAACAAGCCGGCTCGGTTCACGGTTGCGCGCTGTTTTCCTCCGACGGCGAGATGTTGTACTTCGTCGAAGACGTGGGCCGCCACAATGCGGTCGACTCGATCGCCGGGAAAATGTGGCTGGACGAGGTCAGCGGGGGCGACAAGATTTTCTACACCACCGGCCGACTGACCTCCGAGATGGTGATCAAGGGCGCGCAAATGGGAATTCCATTCCTGCTTTCGCGCTCTGGCACGACGCAGATGGGGCACATGGTGGGCGAACGCGTCGGCATGTCCTTGCTGGCGCGCTGTACCGGTAAACACTTCCTGTTATTGACCGGCAAGGAACGGCTGGTGTTTGAGCCGCATTTGTTCGACGCGGCGCTTCGGATCGCCTGACGTATCTCGTCGCCCATATAAATCACTGTCGCCGGCCATCGGCCGGCGCATGAGTACGGTCTGTCGGCATCGCACTTCGTGCAGTAAACCGCAAACCTCTCGACAATTCCGAAACCTCTTAGTACTGTGGCGTCACCATGCATTTCACCGAAGCCATCCGGCATGCATTTGCCCTCCTCTTTTCAGGCGACGCCGCCCTATGGCAAATCATCTGGGTGTCCCTGAAAACTTCGATCGTTGCATTGTTGATCGCAACGCCGGTCGCCGTGCTCGCGGGATATCTGGTTGCGACCCGCTCTTTCGCTGGTCGCCGCATCGTCATCTGGTTGATCCAGGCAACCCTGTCGCTGCCGACCGTGCTGATCGGCTTGCTGTTGTACCTGATGCTGACCCGTCACGGCCCGCTGGGCGGTTTGCAATGGCTGTTCTCGCAACCGGCCATCATTGCCGGGCAAGTCATCGTCGCCCTTCCCGTACTGACTGCATTCACCTTTGCTGCGGTACAGGCGGCCGATCCACGGCTGGCTGAAACGGCAATCACGCTGGGCGCATCGCGCTGGCGGGTCATGTTCACGGTGCTGCATGAATCGCGCTTCGGTGTGATGGCCGCGGTAACGCAAGGTTACGGTCGTGTGATCTCCGAAGTCGGCTGCGCGATTATGGTCGGCGGCAATATTGCGGGCGAGACCCGGACCATCACCACCGCAATCGCACTGGAAACCAGTAAAGGCGAATTTGCGCAAGGCATCGCCCTTGGCTTCGTGCTGATCGTGATTGCCCTCGCGATCAACGCGGCCCTTGTCCTGCTGCAGGGCGATGCACGTCCGGCGCGAGGCATATGATGGCGCCTATGTTATCGATCCGGAATTTGCGGAAAAGTTATCGCGACCGGCTGCTGCTGGACATCGATACGCTCACCATACAGCCCGCAACCGCCTATGTGCTGACCGGAGCCAACGGCGCCGGCAAGAGCACTTTCCTGCGTATCTGCGCCGGACTCGAGTCGGCGGAAATGTCCGAAGCAAGCTTCAACGGTGAGGCCGTGCAAATGGCGCCCTACCCCCGCATATTGCGGGAAGCGATCGTCTATGTGCACCAGCACCCGGTCATGTTCTCCACCAGCGTCGCGCACAATATCGGCTACGGCCTGGTTGCGCGCGGCGTGCCGAAGTCAGGCGTCGCACGGCGCGTCGAGGAAGCAATGGCCTGGGCAGGCGTCAGCCACCTGCGTGACAGTGATCCGAACACACTCTCCGGTGGCGAGAAGCAACGCATTGCTCTGGCACGCGCGAGGATACTGGAACCGAAACTGCTGCTGCTGGATGAGCCGACCTCAAACCTCGATGGCGCGGCGCGGGAGCAGGTCATCGCGTTGATCCCGACATTGACCGCGGCGGGAAGCAGCGTGATCATGGCCTGTCATGACCGGGACCTGATTGCCCTGCCCGGCGTGCAGCGGCTAAAACTGAGGGATGGCCGACTGCAGACGCGGCAGCGGCAAATCCCGATACGCGCGGTATAGTTCATCGCCTCCACCGGAATCATTCCCATGCCTTCTTTCATTTCCCGCTGCGCCGCCTTGCTTGCGACGGCAGCGCTGTTCACGCCACTCGTACAGGCACAGCAAGTCCTGCGCCTGTCCACCACCACCAGCACCGAAAACTCCGGCTTACTGAAGTACCTGCTGCCCGAATTCGAGAAGCAGGCCAACCTGAAGGTGCATGTGATTGCGGTCGGCACCGGCAAGGCGCTGGAGCTGGCGAAGAACGGCGACGTCGATGTGACGCTCGTGCATGCGCGCGCGTCCGAGGACAAGTTTGTGGCGGAAGGCCATGGCGTGGACCGGCGCAACGTGATGTATAACGACTTTATCGTGGTCGGGCCGGTCACCGACCCGGCGGGCATCAAGGGGTCGAACGACGTGCTGGCGGCATTTGCAAAAATCGCAAAGAGCGGGGCGAAATTCATTTCGCGCGGCGACAATTCCGGCACCGACCAGATGGAAAGGGCGTATTGGAAAGCCGCCGGAGCCAGGCCTTCGGGCAGCGCATATATCTCCGCCGGACTAGGGATGGGCGAGGTGTTAAACATGGCCGCCGAATTGCAGGCCTATACGCTGACCGATCGCGCGACTTACGTCGCCTACCGCGCCAGGACCGACCTGATGGTGGCGGTCGAGGGCGATGCGCGCATGTTCAACCCTTACGGCATCATCGCGGTCAATCCGGCGAAATATAAAGACATCAATTACAAGGGTGCGACCCGGCTGATCGAATGGATTACATCCGAGGCAGGGCAGAAGAAAATTGCCGCGTTCCGGGTGAACGGGCAGCAGTTGTTCTTTCCGAACGCGTCGAAACAATGATGCGGAATGGTGGGTGCGCCGTGCGCACCTGATCTACGGGTGCGCACGGCGCACCCTGCGGCATCGCTCAACACTAGCGAAGCGCCAGTTACTTTTGCTCGTTGACCGTAGCCGGCGTCGAATGATTATTCACCTGCCCCGCCAGTGGCATGTTTGCGGATTCCTCTTTCTTGCTTAATTCCTTGGGCGTAGCCTGAGTCGGCCCATCCGCGTCGCTGGTTTTGGTTGCTGGCGGTGGTGGTTCGGGCTTGATTGCCGCATCGGAAGGGGGCAACGCCCCAGGCGGCGCAGCGACCGAAGACTGGCTGGATGAAGTCACCGAAGCGCCGGAAGTCGATGAAGCTCCGGAAGTGGACGTCTGCGGCGTGGGCGCGTCGGCCTTCTGGCAGCCGGCCAGCAATAGCATCAGCCCGGCAGAAGCGGCAATTGCTCCAAAAGTCTTAGTCATGTTTACCTCGTGATAAGTGATCGTTGACAAGTTTGTAGCTTTTTGACTTGTGAACGACGGGCGAGTTCTTTCCACGGAAAAAATCACACCTGCTTTTGATGCAAAGCAAGTGCCCGCGCGACCGAACTTTTCCGATGCCGTTTAATCAACTCCTGATACATCTTCAGGAGAACAGCATGGAACAACATCCAACGCAACAACCGCCAGGTCAGACACTGGAAGGCATGGTCATCGCCATTCTCGTTACCGATGGCTTCGAGCAAGTTGAATTCACCGAGCCCAAAAAAGCCCTCGAGGCGGCAGGCGCGATGACCAGGGTAATTTCGGAGAAGCGCGGCAAGGTGCAGGGATTCAACCACGACACCAAAGCCGACCAGTTCGACGTCGACCTGACGTTCGAGGAAGCCGACCCGAAAGATTTCGATGCGGTGATGCTGCCGGGCGGCGTCTTCAATTCGGACCAGATCCGCATCATCCTCGAAGCGCAGCGCATCGTGCAGGGGATACAAAATGACGGCAAACCGATTGCAGTCATTTGCCACGCCCCATGGCTGCTGGTCTCGGCCGGCCTGGTGAAGGGCAGGACACTGACCAGCTGGCCGTCGCTGCAGGACGACATCCGCAACGCCGGCGCCAACTGGGTCGACAAGGAAGTGGTGGTCGACGGCAACTGGGTGAGCAGCCGCAAGCCGGCCGATCTTCCGGCATTCAACCAGAAGATGGTCGAAGTGATCGAACAAAGGAAGCAGGAACGCCTGCGTGGGACCGAAGATCAGAACGCCGTCGGGATCGCCGGCAGCTAGTACTTCCTCACTGCTTACGCAGGGTGGGCACGCGGTGCCCACCCTGCCAGTTCTCAATCAGTCGAGGATAAAGGACACCTTCGTAATGACGCGATAGCTGACGACTTTATCGTTATCCACCATCGCTTCAAAGTCTTTGACATAGACGGACTTGATACCGTGGACGGATTTGCTCGCCTTGGCGATTGCCGTGGACACAGCGTCCTCCCAGCTGGTGGGGGATTCGGCAATCAATTCGATGACTTTCACTATGGACATGTCGGCCTCCATGGGCACCACGTGAGGTGCCGCATCAATGGAAAGATAATGAAAAGAAACGGCGCATGGCGGTGAGCCGATACGCCGTCTTTAGAGCATAGGAAGCATTGCCCGACCCGGCAAGATCCATATCAATTGGCGCTAACCCGGGCCGCGGGGATGACGGCAGACCGGGAGGATTAATTGCGCGCGTGCGACACCTGGAAACCCTCCACGCCATCCAGCGCGGACAGGTCGTGCGCAAGATCGCTGAGTCGCCGGCCGCTGATCTTGTTCAATGCAATGGCAACGAAGTGCCATTCCGCCTTGCCGTGCTCCATCGATATCCAGATCGAGCCGCCGGCGATTTCGTAACCGCCGCGAAGCAGGTCGGCGCGCAACGCGTCTTCATGCGGCACAAAATGCGTCTTAAATCGCAACACGATGGCAATTGCCTGGCGGGCCGGCAGCCAGCGCCCAAGCAAGGGGATCCATACCATGCACAGAGCCGACAGCAACGCCAGCAGGATCGCTGACAGGTAAAACCCGATCCCCACCAATATCCCGATCACCGACGCCGCCCAGATCGAGGCCGCGGTGGTCAATCCACTGATGTTGAAGCCTTCTTTCATGATCACGCCGGCGCCGAGAAAACCGATGCCGGTGACTATTCCCTGGATCACGCGTGTGGGATCGGCGCCGAGTCCGATCGGAACGTGCCCGCCGTACCATTCGCCCGGATAGCCGGCGATGACTGTCAGCGCCGCCGACGCCATGCAGACCAGGCCATAAGTGCGCATGCCGGCCGCTCGCCCATGGTAAAAGCGCTCATAACCGACCAGCAGCCCAAGCATCAGCGCGCCGGCAAGGCTGAAGAAAACGATGAGGTTGGTATCCAGCACGGAACCGGACCAGAAATCTCCCATGGATTGCATCGACAGCATAGCTAGTGTCCTGTACTAGGTTTTACTTGTACGAATCAAGCACGGAATTGCCGCAGTCCGTCCAGGTCCAGTATCTGGATGCCACCATAGTCGACCTTCAGCAGGCCTTCCTTCTCCAATACCTGCAAGGCCTGGTTCGCACGCTGGCGCGACGCGCCCGACAGGTAGCCGACTTCTTCCTGCGATATCTGCAGCAATGTATCGGTGCCTGGATAAAGGTAGGGATTGAACAGCGCCGCCAGGCAGCGCGCAACCTTGGTGTCGACGTCGAGCAGGCGGTCAAACTCCACCATGCCGATGAACTGGCCGAGGCGCTCGTTCAGTTGCAGCAGCAGAAAGCGGTTGAACGGCAGGCTGTTATCCAGCAGCCAGCCGAAGGTTGAGGCCGGCATGCGGGCAATGCGGCTGTCGCGCAATGCGGTCACATCGTATTTGCGCCGTTCCTGCTTGAGCAAGGTGCCCTCCCCGAGCCAGCCGCCCGAATGAACGCCGGCGAAAGTGACCGCCTTGCCTTCGGGTGAATTGTTGTTGATCTTGACCAGGCCATCCATAACGCCGATCCAGCAATCGACCATCTCCCCTTTGCGGCAGACGAATCCGCCCTTGGGCACGAACTGTTCGGTGGTATCCGCTTCCACACGCGCCATCTGCCCGGGCGTCAGGAGCTTTGCCCAGATGGCCTGGCGGAGCAACTCACAAAGCGGAGGCTGAATTGAAGTCCTTGTGCAGTTCGCCAACGATAGTCCTCGTCAAACAGGGTTTCGATAGCATACAGCTTATGAAGCGTCTCATGCCGCGCAGAATATGGTTCGTCCTTCCACGGCCTGCGGATGGTGCGACACACTAAGGAAGGCCTAAATAAAAAGCCGATTGTCAGGCAGATGACAGCACACCAGCGGGGAAGTCTCTAGTATGCTGCAATAACGGTCGCCTCCGGCACCACGCCGGGCGATGAGAAATACAAGACCCCGTCCACACGGCGCATGGCTCTCGATTTCGATGGCTGTCGCCGTTATAAGAGAGAGTGGGACAATGGAGACGACAACCCAGCCCGAAGATGGCACCTTCCCGCGCTTATTGCTGCAGCATGCGCAAATGCGCCCGAACCAGCCGGCCTTCCGCGAGAAGGACCTTGGCATCTGGCAGACATCGAACTGGGCGCAGGTTGGCAACGAAGTGCGCGCGCTTGCCTGCGGCCTGGCCGCAATGGGCTTCCGGCGCGGGATGAACCTCGCGATCATCGGCGACAACCGGCCGCGCCTGTATTGGGCGATGGCGGCGGCACAATGGCTCGGCGGCGTTGCGGTGCCGCTGTATCAGGATGCTCCCGCAGTCGATATGGCCTACGTGCTGGAGAACGCCGAGGTCGAATTCGTGATCGCCGAAGACCAGGAGCAGGTCGACAAACTGCTGGAAATCCGGCAGACCCTCCCCGGCATTGCCCACATCGTGTTCGATGACGACCGCGGCATGCGTCATTACCAGCAACCCGGCCTCGTTTCTTATGAAAAGGTGCAGCAGCTCGGGCGCGAGTTCGAGGGCGAGAATCCTTACTTCTTCATGAACGAACTGAACGCCGGCGCCGGAGATGACGTCGCGATCATGCTGTACACCTCCGGCACCACCGGCAAACCGAAGGGCGTATGCCTCACCCATGAGGCAATGATCACGGCCGCGCGGGGCGGTGTCGGTTTCGACAAGCTATCGGGCGAAGAAGACATCCTGTCGTACCTGCCGATGGCATGGGTGGGCGACAACCTGTTCTCCTACGCGCAGCAAATGGTCGCCGGTTACACGGTGAACTGTCCGGAATCGGGCGCTACGGTCACGACCGATATGCGTGAAATCGGGCCTACGTATTATTTCGCGCCGCCGCGCATCTTTGAAAACATGCTGACCATTGATCCGCTTTGCCACCGGCGACCTGTCCGCAGTGCTCCCCGGCACAACCCCCTGCGGCCGCACCAACACGCGCATCAAGCGCTGGATGGGGCGTGCCGACCAGACCACCAAGATTCGCGCGATGTTTGTCCATCCGTCGCAAGTCGCCGAAATCGCACAGCGCCATCCCGAGATACTGAAGGCGCGCCTGATTGTGACCGGCGAAATGGCCAACGATGTAATGACGCTCCACTGCGAAGTACGCGACCCGATCGCGGTCGATCCGAAGCGACCGGCCATCGTGGAAACGATACGCGATGTCACAAAACTGCGTGGCGAAGTGATCCTGCTCGCCCCCGGCAGCCTGCCAAATGACGGCAAGGTGATCGAGGACGCGCGCAAGTACGAGTGACGCTCGGCAATAAAAGCCATGCCAAAGTTACCGACAATCGCAATAGCGTTGTAACATCCTGTTCAGGACATCGCTGAGAAAATGCCGGCGCGGATATGCGTGTTGTGATTTTTTCTACAACACCGGCAGCAGGAAGGCAGACAAATGGGCTACGAACGGGATACGCAGCATCCTCATCAACAGCATCTGGCAAGGGAATCATCGACCCCGCCAATTTACCTGGTCAACAGCAACGCCTTGCTCGCCGAGGACATGGCGATGCAGCTGCGGTATTTCGGCCATGCGGTGGTCGTGATCGACGGCGTCGCAAAGCTCGCCGCAGCTATTGCCAATCGCACACCGGCAGCAGTCATCCTCGACTTCGAATTCCGGGATGACATGATGCTCAAGGTCGCCGAGACAGTGCAGAACCGGCCGGCCGGCAACCGCCGTTTTCCGATCATGCTGATATCGAACCGCGGCAGTTTCAAGGCACGGCTCGCCGCCGCTCATGCAGGCGCCGATTGTTATTTCGTCAGGCCGGTCGACATGGTGGCGCTGACCGACAGCATAGACACGCTGGTGCTCTCCAAGGAAACGCATCCGTATCGCATCCTGATGATCAGCGATGAGCCTGTGACGTCGGAACATTACGCCAGGGTCTTGCGCGATGCAGGCATGGACGTGAGGTTGCTGGGACAGCCGACCGAGATTTTTGTGGAGTTCGATGAATATCGACCGGAACTGGCGGTGATGGATGTCTCGCTGCCCGCCTGTACCGGCGCCGACCTGACCAGGCTGATCCGGCAAAACAATGTCTATCTCGATGTGCCCATCATTTTCCTGTCCGGCGACGGCTCGCCCTCTGCGCGCATGGATGCCATCCAGTCGGGCGCCGAAGACTTCCTCGTCAAGCCGGTCGAACCGGGGCACCTGATTGCTTCTGTGGCAAGCCGGGCCGAGCGATATCGGTCGCTGCGCGGGCTGATCATGCGCGACAGCCTGACCGGGTTGTTCAATCACTCGGCGATCAAGGAATACCTGTCGCGTTCGATCTCGAGCACCGATCGTTCGCACGCGCCGCTTGCGCTGGCCATGATCGACCTGGATTTTTTCAAGCGCATCAATGACAGTTACGGGCACCCGGTGGGCGACCATGTGATCCGCGGATTGTCGCGGCTGCTGCAACAGCGGCT
This sequence comes from Burkholderia sp., assembly GCA_028292565.1. The sequence goes on from JAQGMD010000343.1 coordinate 11,059, forward strand.
GCGGCGCGGTGACGTCATCGGCCGTTACGGCGGGGAAGAATTCGCAGTGATACTGCCGGCCACTTCCGCCGCCGCCGCGATGAGCGTGATCGACCAGATCCGCGAAGCGTTTTCAAAGATCCGGCATCAGGCCGATGAATGCGAATTCACCGCCACGTTTTCTGCAGGGGTGGCCGATATCGTCGGGCATGCCGACGCGGAGTCGCTGTTCCGGGCTGCCGATGCCGCGCTGTACAAAGCCAAGCACAACGGGCGCAACCGGATCGAAATGGATTAGGGACCGCGCAGGGACGATCCTTCCGCCCTGTGCACAATCAGGGGCTGTCTTGGCAAACTGTCACTTTCGCCTGGATGTCTTGCCGGTATCCGACGGATTCACCGGTGACGGGCCGGGCGGATTGTTCACCACCGCATCCACGCCGCGGGTTTCCCTCAGGTCGGTATCCACCTGCCCGTCCATCAAATCCTTATACGCCTGCTTCATGTCATCGCGCGGCGGCCCCGGCCTGGTTGCCTGGCTGTCATGCGATTCGTCGCGCTCGTGCGGCAGGCGTGGTGTCGATTCCTTCCGCGAAGGCGGCGTCGTTTTCACTTCGAGCTGTTTGGAAGCAGTGCCCATTGCAAATCCTTGATATGTTGGCAATATCCATTCGAGCCGTCCGCTGCGCAAAGATTCCCGGGTTTCCGGAAAACAGCCTTGACGACGGTCACCTCTTCGCATGGCTACGCAGCGCGGGCCTGCTCAGGCCCCTTCAACAATGAATAGCCGACCGATCGAGTTGGCCAATCGGATCTCCCGCGCCTTGCTATACTCGACCGAGTCATACCAGGCATGCGCCTGGTCGAGCGAGGCAAATTCGACGATGACCGTGCGCCACTGGTCGTTGTGTTGTTCATCCATGCCTTCGCGCTGCACACGCGTGCCGCCGCGCACCAGGAACCGCGCGCCGTACTTATCGGCGGCAGCCGTCGACAGCTCGCGGTACTCGGCGTAGCCGTCCGGATTGGTGACATTGATTTCTGCGACTACATAAGCTTTTTTCATGGGGTCTCCGTATGGTGCCTGGGGTGTTAAACAAAGGGCAAGCGTAGCATCATTGCGATGATTCATTTGCCATGCCGCCCGGTGCCGCCGATGCCGTTCCGCCCTGTGAAGCGGGCGCATCTTGTGTTATCGTCGTACCCCGTTTTTGCCCCCGGGTTCCCACCGGTCCACTTCTGTTTTCGAGGTCTGGCACCATGCCGAATAACGAGTCACTCTCCCATCGCGACAAAGCGCTCGCCCTGCTTTCCAAAGCCGAAGAAGTTTACAGCGCAGAGGCTGTCCAGGCAGCCGTTGACAAGGTCGCACAGGAACTTAACCAACGCTTCGATCATGATGCCGGCGCACCGTTTCCGCTGGTGCTCGGCGTGATGGGCGGCGCGGTCGTCTTCGCCGGTCAGTTGCTGACGCGCTTGCGCTTCCCGCTGGAGTTCGATTACATCCACGTCACGCGCTATGGCAGCAAGGACAAGGGCGGCACCATCGAATGGAAAGTCGAGCCGCGCGCGGATGTGCGGGGACGCACGCTGATCGTGCTGGACGACATACTCGACGAAGGCGAGACGTTGGCCCACGTGAAGGAACGCCTGCTGGCAATGGGCGCCGCGGAAGTCGTGCTGGCCGTGTTTGCGGACAAGGATATCGGCAAGACCAAGCCGGTGTTGCCGGATCATGTCGGGCTGGTTTTGCCTGACAAGTTCGTGGTCGGGTACGGGATGGATGCGTACGGCTACTGGAGGAATTTGCCAGGGATCTGGGCAATCCAGACTGGTGGGCAGTAGCAACTCCCGCCGCTCTCATTGCACGGGAAAGCTCCGTAGGTGGGTTTCACGCACCAATGATTGTCGGCCAGCCGATGATATCGCCCATGCGCGGTGAATTGGTGCGTGGAACGGAGCATGCCGGCACATGGGAGAACCTGGGGCTGGCAGAAATCCAGGCGATGACTGCAGTAACACGCTCCCCTGGCTTCAAAGTCTTATAGCGCGAGCCGCTTCCGGGCGGCTGCGTATTCCGCTTTCATGCGCTCGACCAGTTCAGCCACGCCCGGCACATCCTCCATCAGGCCGACGCCCTGGCCCGCGCCCCAGATATCGCGCCATGCCTTGGCTTTGCTTCCGCCGCCGGAGCCGAAGTTCATCGCGGTCTTGTCCGCGATCGGCAGGTTCTCCGGATCGAGGCCGGCCGCGACTATCGATTTCTTCAGGTAGTTGCCGTGTACGCCGGTGAAGAGGTTGGTATAAATCACATCGGCGGCAGTTGATTCAAGAATCGCCTGGCGATACGCATCGTCGACATTGGATTCCTTCGTTGCCAGCCAGCGTGAACCGATGTACGCGAGGTCGGCGCCCATCGCTTGGGCGGCAAGGACGGCATCGCCGGTGGCGATCGAACCGGACAAGGCTATCGGTCCGTTGAAGAATTTGCGGACTTCACCCACCAGTGCAAACGGCGACAGCGCGCCCGCATGGCCGCCGGCTCCGGCCGCCACCAGGATCAATCCATCGACGCCCGCCTCCAGCGCCTTGTTCGCATGGCGGATGGAAATCACGTCGTGCAACACGATCCCGCCATAACTGTGAATCGCATCGAGCATTTCCTGCGGCGGCGCGCGCAGGCTCGAGATGATGATCGGCACCTGATGCTTCACGCACATCGCGACATCTTCCGCCAGGCGGTTGTTTGACTGATGCACGATCTGGTTGACGGCGATCGGGCCGACCGTCGCGCCCGGATTGGCTTCCTTGTATTCGGCCAGCTCCACCTGGATCTCCGTCAGCCACGTATCGAGCATTTCCGCCGGTCGGGCGTTCAGTGCCGGAAAGGCGCCCACGATGCCGGCCTTGCACTGCGCCTTCACCAGCGCAGGCCCGCTGGCGATGAACATCGGTGAGCCGATCACGGGTAGACTCAGATTTTGCAGCACGACTGGCAATGCCATTGGAAACCTCGCAAAGACGGGATGAGGGTTCCGATTATAGGGTAGAAAAAGAACGGTCGTGCTAGAGCGGATTTCAGCGCCAGGCGAAATCCGCTGTGCATTGCAGGCTCTACAACATATATACCTCGATACCATTCAGGAGATAACCATGTTCCAACCCAGACTACTGCAAGGAAAGCGGATCCTCGTCACGGGCGGCGGCACCGGCCTCGGCCGTGCGATGGCGGAGAGATATCTTTCACTCGGCGCCGATCTCTATATCTGTGGCCGCCGCAAACCGGTATGCGATGAAACCGCCGCGGAGCTGATGGCCAAGCATGGTGGCAGTGTCAAAACCTTCGGCATCGACATACGCGATGCGGGAGCGGTGGACGATATGGTGGAAGAGATTTTTGCGGAAGGCGGGCTGACCGGATTGGTCAACAATGCCGCCGGCAACTTCATCTCCCCGACCGCTTCGCTGTCGCCGCGCGGCTTCGATGCCATCGCCAACATCGTGATGCATGGCACCTTCTACGTCACGCACGCGGTTGGTCGCCGCTGGGTCGACATGGCGGCCAAAGGTGAGTGGAAACCCTCCGACGGCTATCGCAGCGTGATTTCGATCATCGTGACCTGGGTGCTGAACGGCGGCCCCTATGTCGTGCCATCGGCGATGAGCAAGTCGGCAATTCATGCGATGACCATGTCGCTTGCCACCGAGTGGGCGCAATACGGCGTGCGGCTTAATGCGATCGGCCCCGGGGAGATTCCAACCGAGGGCATGAGCAAGCGGTTGAATCCGGGTGAAGCGCCAGGTGCGCGATCAGCGGCGATTAATCCGATGGGACGCGCCGGCAAGATGGAAGAGTTGCAGAACCTGGCGACGTTCCTGATGGCTGATGGGTGTGACTGGCTGAATGGTCAGGCGATCATGATGGATGGCGGGGGACATCTTGCTACCGGCGGCAATTTCTACGAATTGCGGTCGTGGTCGGAACAGCAGTGGACTGAGGCGCGGGAACGGATTGAGGCGCAGAATAAGAAAGATCGGGCGCAGCGGACAGTGTGAATGGTCAGGTTGGGATTAGCACCCGCATATACGGCAAATCGCAATATGCGACGGACGTAGGTTGGGATGTAATCCCAACATTCACCCTCCGCATAAGGGCCGGCTTTTATCTGTGTGTGAATGTTGGGATTAACATCCCAACCTACGTCCATCCGATTTTAGCTTGAATGCCAATAGCAACGTCAATCCCGATCGCTGGTCTCCGTCACAATGCGTATCCCCGACATCAACCTCGGCACATCGCATCCGCGGAAATTAGCACCCGCGTACCCGGCAAATCGCAATGTGCGACGGACGTAGGTTGGGATGTAATCCCAACATTCATCCTCCGCACAACGGCTGGCTTTTATCAGGGTGTGAATGTTGGGATTAAACATCCCAACCTACGTCCATCCGATTTTAGCTTGAATGCCAATAGCAACGTCAATCCCGATCGTTGGTCTCCGTCACAATGCGTATCCCCGACATCAACCTCGGCACATCGCATCCGCGGAAATTAGCACCCGCGTACACGGCAAATCGCAATATGCGACGGACGTTGGTTGGTATGTAATCCCAACATTCACCCTCCGCACAACGGCTGGCTTTTATCTGGGTGTGAATGTTGGGATTAAACATCCCAACCTACGTCCATCCGACTTTAGCTTGAATGCCAATAGCAACGTCAATCCCGATCGAACAACGCTTCGCCGATGACTTCTGCCGCGCCCGCACGCACTAGCTGCGCAATCGCCCACTGCGCCAGCTCCGACTCCGGCTTATTGAGAAAGCGCCTATTGGTCTCCGTGAC
>JAQGMD010000344.1 GCA_028292565.1 Burkholderia sp.
TGCGCGCCGCAACCGCGGCCTGAACTCCAACTTCATCGTTCGCAAGATTTCGTCCGGCGAAGGCGTGGAGCGTACATTCCAGCTGTATTCCCCGCTGATCGCTTCGATCGAAGTCAAGCGTCGCGGTGATGTGCGTCGTGCCAAGCTGTACTATCTGCGTGAGCGTTCCGGTAAATCGGCACGTATCAAGGAAAAGCTGCCGGCCCGTAAAGCAGCAAAAGCTGCTGCCGTGAAAGCTGCAGAGTAATAGGCAAGAGTTGTATGGAAAAGGGCACCCGGTGGTGCCCTTTTTGCGTTTTCACGTTGGCTTTCGTCCAGACCACTCACGTTCGTTACCATCCTTCCAGCCTGTTATGATCGAGCCAGTACAGATCCGAGCTTTCATTCCGTCACTCCCTATTAAAAGCTCAGCAAGCGCCAGGAAAAAGCTTTGTCAAAATTAAGTTTCGATCCGGAAGACGTTCCCGTTGAATCCCTTGCCGCAGAGCCAGCCGTTGCGCCCGAGAGGCTGTCCGCGGAGTGGCTACGCCTACGCTTTACCAACCCGCCTAATTGGACGCCGGAGCACACCGACGAACACCGCCTTCGCCACAGCATCAAGTCGCCGACGCCGGCCGCGGTGCTGATGCCGATCGTGCAGCGGGAAGAGGGACTGTCCCTGTTGCTGACGCAACGTACCGCGCATTTGCACGACCACGCAGGGCAGGTCAGCTTGCCGGGCGGGCGGGTAGACAAGATCGATACGTCCGCGATCGAAACCGCGCTGCGTGAAACCGAAGAAGAGGTCGGGCTGGCGCGACGTCATATTGAAGTGCTTGGCACGCTGCCCGACTACGTTACCGGGACCGGCTTTCGCGTGACGCCGGTGGTGTCCCTGGTACAGCCGCCTTTCGAGCTGAAGGCAGATACATTTGAAGTGGCAGAAATCTTCGAAGTGCCGTTGTCATTCCTGATGGACGGCATGAACCATCAGCGCCGCACGGTCGACCTGCCGAATGACATGGGCCGCCGCACGTTTTACGCGATGCCCTATGGCCGATTTTTCATCTGGGGCGCAACCGCGGGAATGCTGCGCAATCTGTTTCATTTTCTGCGCGCCTGAACCCGAAGGCGATTTGCGGCGCTACGCTACCCGCAAATTGAAGTGTGACGAGCCACAGTCGTTTGATTACCACGTTGCGCTGCGTTATCGTATGGGCTACGCATTTATAAGGCAGCATGATGACTTTTTTATCCATTCTTTGCGCACTGCTGATCGAGCAAGTCAAACCGCTGCGCGCGGACAATCCCATCTATTCGCTGATCAGAACGCTCGCGGCCCGCATGGAAGTGTCGTTCAACGCCGGACAGGAGGGCCACGGCCGCATGGCGTGGATCATCATGATGCTCATATTGATGGTGCCGACTGCGCTGGTGTACTGGTTTTTGGCCTGGATCAGCCCATTTGCGGCACTCATCTGGAATATCCTGATCGTTTACCTGACGCTGGGTTTTCGTCGCTACAGCCATTACTTCACCTCCATCCAGCTCGCGCTTAATAGCGGCGACGAGGCGACCGCCCGTTCCTTGTTGGCCGAGTGGACCGGCCAGGACACCACCGCGATGGAAGTGCATGAAATATCACGCATTGCGGTCGAGGAGGCGCTGGTCACCACGCATCGGAATGTATTCGGTGTGTTCTTCTGGTTCCTGATGCCGTTCGGGCCGGCGGGTGCGGTGATGTATCGTGTTGCCGAACACCTCACCGTCGCATGGAACAAGCCGGACCACCTTAAGAACGAATCGTTTGGCCGGTTCGCCGGCACGGCGTTTTACTGGATCGACTGGATTCCCGCGCGGCTGACCGCAATTGCCTTTGCGATCGTGGGCAATTTCGAGGATGCCATTTATGCATGGCGCAACTTCGCCCATCGCTGGTCGGACGAAGCGATTGGCATCATTGTTTCCGCGGGCGGCGGAGCGATGGGCCTGCGCCTGGGCACGTCGGCACAGGTCGCCGCGGCCGTGGTGCCCGCCGATGCGTCCACCGTCGATTCGATGGCGCTTGAAAGCGACAGCCCGCCAGGTGAAGAGGCGACCGCGCGGGCGTTGCAAAGCACTGTTGGCCTGGTCTGGCGCGCATTGCTGTTGTGGATGCTGCTGCTGTTGTTGCTGTCGTTCGCAGTGTGGCTGGGCTAGATTCCAGACCGTCCCGTTACTTACCCGCGGGCCGAACTTGTTCGGCCCGCAACGTTTTACGACCGCCCCTGCCACCTAATTCCCTGCTTTTCGTTCCCGCCCGGCGGCCTATACTCAAAACATTTCCAAGATACCGGTTACACCCAGCGCACGGGTTAACCGTCTCATAAGCAACTTGGGGAGAAGACACGTTGCACGTTCTGAGACCGGAAATGCTACGGTATCTGACACGGCACACAAAGACCGGCGCGCCGTCGCATACGAACATCAAAAATTTTCACCTCGCGGGTGTTGTGTCGCTTCAAGTCTTCTATAAGATATAATATGTATGAATGGTAGGCCTGCCGCCACAAAATGGCGCCAGGACAGTCAACATAGCAACCGCTATTGAACACGCCTCACACATGGCCGAACAAGCGCAAAAACCCCCTATACCAGCCGAAGAATTTTTCATCCAGGGCCTGACCAGCGATGGAAAACAGTTTCGTCCCAGCGACTGGGCCGAACGCTTGTGCGGAGTGATGTCGTGCTTCCGCCCGGAAGGTTCCGGCGGCCCCCACGCGCATTTGCAGTACTCGCCGTATGTCCGGCCCACGGTGTTGGGCGGGGTAAAGTCGGTAGTGGTCAATGCGGCGTTACGGCAGATCGAGCCACTGGCTTATCACTTCGTCGTGAATTTTGCGAAGGACAATGATTTGCTGATTGTCGACGCTTGCTTGCTGCCTGACACCGACACGAAGAAGGCTTAGTGCGGTTTCGTTTTGGCGTGCTGAGGCAGGGTGCGCATGGGGCACCCTCCATCACCCCCTTACAGGTTTAATCTTCAGCCAGCACTCGGTGTGAAATCCTGACCAGCCGCGCACCGAGCAGGCGCGCCAGCCCCTCGGCGCCGTTCTGCATCAGGGCATGGTGGTTTTGCTGGAACACGGAACGCGCCAGTGGCGCCAACAGATTCATCCACGGTTTCGTCGTGCGCACACGCCATTCGTATCGCACCGTTGTGATTCCCCGATCGTACGAGAACAGCCAGCGTCCTGTGCCTTCCAGATCGCCTCTCACATCCGCTTCCAGTGCGGCGAGCGGTTCTATGCGGGTGGTGCAAGCGTCAAAGCAGACTTCGTAGAACAGCCGGCTCTTCCACGTGTAGCGCCGTACGCTTCCAATGCCGTCCGCGTCGCCACCACTCAGCTCTTCAACGTATGCCGCGCCTTGCCACCACTTCGGCCAGAGCAGTGAGTCGCATATGGCATCGTATACCGCACGCAGCGGCGCCTCGATGCGCCAAAGGGAGACCAGCCGGTACTGAGTCATGATGAATGAGGATCGCGTTTCATTGCACGGTGACGGGCGCCACTACGACGGGAGCCACCGCTTGTTCCAGTGTAACCTCAATGCTGAGTTCGCTTTTGACCGGCACGTCGCCGACTTTCCCGGGACTGAATCTGACTGTCGCAAAGGCAGCCCTGAGGAAGCGCTGCCCTTGCTCCGACAGCAATTCCTCCTCGATCACCACCTCGTCGATTTCGCCCTGTTCATTGATAAGCAAGTGCACCCGCATGGGGCGCCGCGGCATGCCGGGAAGGACTTCGACCTTTTGCAAAGAAATATCCTGCAACAGCACTGGCATTTCCGTCAGTTCACTTATCAGGAAGTAGTGCGGACCGGCCTTGGTTAAACCCGGGAAAAGCGAAGTGTCGTCGCCTGTGTCCTGCCTGACGGTGCGCGACCGCGTCGGATTGGCCGGTGCTTCCACTGCGCCAGTCGCAGGTCCCGGGTCCGTCGCATCCGGGATCGAGGAGTGGGCGGCAGCTTCAGGCCTTGCAGTCTCCCGCTCGTTGTCCGGCGCATGCAAGTTCGCCACGATCGTTCCTGCAGGCAGTTGTGGGGGAATGTGACCCGCTGTCATTCCCTTGCCATTTCCGAACGCGGAAGCGATGCCGACATGCAGGGCGACAGACAGCAGCAGCGCCGACAGATGGCATGTCCGATTTCTCATGGGCTACTGGCTGCGCGCGCATGACGGGGTGCCGGGGCACCCCGTCATTCAAGCCAGGCTATTGGGTAGTCAACAGGCGCCAGGAAACCCGGCGCGTGCCGCTCCCCGGCAGTGGTTTGACCGGCGGAGTAAGCACGATCGTGCCGCCGAGGTCCGTCCCGCCCGCGTCCGCGCCTGCTCCACCGTTCGACGAGCGGATCAGCGCCCTGACTGTGCCGTCGGATTGCTCGATCATCACCGGTCGCGTAACCAGGCCGTTGCCGAGGTTTTTCCCGACTACGCCAAAGGCGGTGGAAACCGCGCCTCCCGTCAGGTAGTCAAGTGAATAGACGAAGCTGCCGGAGCCGTCCGGTCCGGCCGCACCGCATGCGCTCATTGTGGCGCTCTGCGGTGTAATCGTCGTAAACAACAGGGTACCGAGGCCGAGTGCAGGGTCGGTGCTTGCCCGTTCGCCGCTGGTCAGGAAATCCATGAACCAGCCATTTTTCGTGGTCCAGTCAACCGGATTGTTGCTGCTGGTCCGCACCTGTTCTCCCGGACTGCACAGCGTGGTCGGTACGCCTGTCGGGCATGAAGAGGTGGTCAGCGTTTGCCGGACAAAGTTGCTGCCCGCGGCCCGTGGATCACCGTAAGTGGTCGTATCGAGTTTGTCCGTCAACGCATAGAAAGACTGGATGTTCTGATAGCTTACGTCGCTGACGCCGAGGAACCTGCCCGTGCCCACAAACACTACCGGCTTGCCGTTGATCGTCGCTTCCAGAGGCTTGACGGTAACCGGCTGCGCGTTGCCGGCGCTGTCTGTAAAGCTGGCCATTCTGTGCGCGTCGTAGCCGGCGGCCCCGATGTCGCCGTTGATATCGAACCGCCACAAGTTGCCCAGCGTATCTCCTCCGTACGCCGCTGTGCTCGTATTGTTCGTCATCGGCGTCACCGCATGCGCACTGATGCGCGCCAGTCCGCTCGGGACTGCGGCTGTGCCGACTCCGGTGCTAATCGTCCTTATCACGGCGCCAGAGTTGGCGTTAAGCACGTACAGGCGGCCTATCCCGTCGGCATTGTTGTAGCCGGAACTGACCAGCACCACCCAAGTCCCGTCTTTCAGCTTGGTGATCCGGGGATTGTTGTAGGTATAGCCCAGGTTGGTATCAGTGAATTCCCATAGCAGCTGCGGTGACACCGGGTCGGTGATGTCGAGTGCGTAATACCCCTTTCCGCCGCGGTTGAGCCCGCCGACCAGGATGGTTTTCCATTGACTGCTGGAGCATGTTGATGCCGGCGCGTTGGGGCAGATGTCGCCAACCTCGGGCGAAGCATCCACGAAGAACTGGTGTTTGTTTTTGTAGTCCTTGTCCGCCAGCCTGTACAAGTCGGGCAGGATGATACGCGGGATGTATGCCCACCGCTCTTTGCCGCTCGCGCCATCGAAAGCATGCAACATGCCGTCGTTGGCGCCGACGTATACAGTGCCGCTGCGCGTAGCCTTCGCCGTCTTGTAGGCACTGTAGTCGGATCGTTATAGTTGAACAAGGGAGCCTGCACGTACCTCGCCTCGGAGGAGACGACGTCTCCGAGAACATGGATACGCTGCCTGTAATAGGAGCCTTCGTTGGCGCGGTCGCCGCGCAGGAAGTTGACGAGCGCTTCACCGGCAGCGCCCCCGGCGGCAATCGTGTTATTGCTTTGCGCCGCCGCGCTCAGGCAGCCGCTGCCTGACGAGCAGAACTGCGATAAGCCGGTAGTGGCCGACACGTACGTGATGTAAGGAGCCGTGAAGTACGAAGTCAGCCCGGCCGATCCCAGGTTGGTCCAGTCGAACGGCATCAACCCGGTCGCGCCTTTTGTGTAAATGGTGCGCGACGTTGGTGCGGTCACCGGCACTTTCGTCGTGGCGCTTTCGTCCACATTGATGACTTCTGTACTCGATGCGTCAACACCGCCGAGAGTGCCGTCAAAGGTGGACCCCGAGATGTAGTCCTCGGTGACCGTATAACAACTCGTACCCTGCCGGTAAACATTACCGAGGGCATAGCTGGTTGAAGGCTGCCAGTCGGTCGTGGAGCAGTCCACTAGTTTCATGGCCGACCAGTTCTGCCGGGTCAGGGTGCCTGCTTCGGTGATCTGTTGGCGGATGAGTTCGCCATAC
>JAQGMD010000354.1 GCA_028292565.1 Burkholderia sp.
CGCTTGTCCTTATGCTTCGTGGCGAGCGTGATGGCCTGGCCGTTGATGTTCTGTATGGTCGCCACGTTCATCGGTTGCGCTACCGATCCCAGTCCCATTGAAATCGCAAGCGGCATCGGAGACAGGAAGTGCGATGCATCGTGTTCCTTGTTCAGCATCTTGTCGCGGATCAGTGCCCAGCCGGCGGTCTTGTTCAGCGTGACGTTCAAGCCTTCTTTTTTATAGAAGCCGAGCGGGTCGGCCATAATCAGCGGCGTCGCGCAGGTGATCGCAATGAAGCCGATTTTCAGGTCGGTCTTTTCCAGCGGACGCTTCTCCTGCGCGATCGCCTGCATGGCGCTGATCGGCAGCACACTCGCAATCGCGGCGCGCGCGGTATTCACGCCTACCGCCTCCAAGAAGCGCCGGCGCAGCGCATCTTGCGGGAACAGAGCCTTGACCAGTGCGGCCTCGATGAAGTCGTTCGACAGCGAGTCCGCCTGCATAGCCTGCGCATCGTGATCGGCCTGGGTGTGGTGGGCGCCACAACTGCATCCCCCCAGGTTCCCGGTGGTGCTGTAAGGCTTATAGATGTTCGCCATTGTTGTCCCCGTGTAGAGCTTCATTAACATGCTGAAGCCTTAGTCAGAGCAAGGGTCGTGCCGCCATAAAAGGAGGCGTAAACACTACTAAAACATAGCGCTTGCACCGTTAAAAGATGGTCTTGCACATCTATGGAACGCGTCCGGGCGATTGAGCGTGCTGTACGGCACCAACTCAGGGCCCGCGCAGGGATAAGTTGGGCAATTTGGCGGCCGTCGCGGGATGCGGTGCAAGGCGTGAGGAGGAGCCATAGCGAGCTATGGCGACGACGAGCAACGCAGCAACGCGCTCGCTACGGCCAGCAAAATTGACCAACTTATTCCTGCGCGGGTCCTCAGTGCGTCAGCACGCATACCCACCTTTCGATACACTGAATGCCTTTCCTGGAGCCTGCATGCAGAAACTATGGTCACTTACGCTCGGCAATCTCGCCATCGGTACCGGCGCCATGGTCGTGCCCGGCATGCTGAACGAGTTAAGCGCCGACCTGACGGTATCGCCCGCTGCCATCGGTTTCCTCATCTCCGGATTTGCCATGACGGTCTGCATCGGCGGTCCGTTCCTCGCCAGTTGGACCAGCACGATCGAGCGCCGCAAGCTGCTCACCGCGGCACTCGCGCTATACGCCATCATGCATTTTGTTGCAGCGCTCGCGCCCAACTACAACACCCTGCTTGCGGCGCGCATGTTGACGGGTGTCGGCGCCGCGATCTTTACTGCACAGGCGGCGGCCACAGTGGGTCTGCTGGTGCCGCCGGAAGCACGCGGCAAGGCGATGAGCCTGGTCTTTCTTGGCTGGTCGATTTCTTCGGTGATCGCCACGCCCCTCGGTGCTTACCTCAGCGCGCAGATTGGCTGGCGGCCGACGATCGGCCTGGTCGGCGTACTCACCGCTGCAGTCACGGCCGCAGTGTGGCTGCAGATACCCGCGAAACTGCATGTCGCACCGATGGACCGCGCGGCATGGAAAGCATTGTTTACCAATACGCCGCTGATGCTTGCCACTTCGGTTACCGCCATTTATGCGGTCGGCCTGTTCATCATCATTTCGTACATGGCGCTGATATTGAAAGAATCACTCAATGCGACGCCGACCCTCATCAGCATCGTCTTCCTCTGCTTCGGCGTGATGGGTGTACTGGGCAATTTCATCGGCGCCCGCTTTATGGACCGCATCGGCCCGGTGCGGGTTGGCGTCATCGGGATGGGCTGCATGCTGGCGGGTATCGTACTGTGGCCGCTCACGCGCGGGTCGCTCGCAATGACAGTCGTGTTGATCATGCTCTGCGGCCTGGGTTGTTTTTCGGTCAACAGTTCGCAGCAGGTGCGGCTGGTCACGATGGTGCCGGCGCTGGCGTCGGCCTCCGTGTCGGTCAATTCATCCGCGATCTATCTCGGACAGGCGCTCGGCGCATTCTTCGGCGGCCTGATTATTTCAGTTTATGGGGTCGAGAATCTCTCGTACTTCGCTGCCATACCTCTGGCCTTCGGAATTGCAGTGTCGCTGCTGGCGGCGAACATCTGGAGCCGGCGCGCGGTGCCGGCTTGAGAGTATTCAGCGGATAACGTCGGAAGGCGCGCCGGCCGGATGAGATTTGGCCCTGGCGGCGATCCCCGCGCGACCGCCGGTCCACAAGCGTGCCCAGCCCGGTGGCCACGGCAGGGCGGGTCCCGAATACTCAGGCACGCCGCGCCGTACCGGGATGACCGGCAAACTATCCGGCACCGGACCATCGCGAAAATCCCAGCCCAGTGTGTACGCGTAATCCGGCAGCAAGGCTTCGCACACCGTATCGAACCAGGCGGTGTGGTCTTCGTCAATGCTCAAGGCTTGCGCCAGCCCCTGCGGGTCGAATTGCGCCAGCGTGCTGGCCAGTTCGGCGGGTGACGCGCTCGGCGCATCGCCCCATCCCATCACCGGATTGAAGTTGTAATCCGCGCCCGATCCGTACCAGCCTTCGCGCCATGCCCGTTCCATCCAGTTGCGCTGTCCGGTAAACAGATGCCAGCGCCAGTGCAGGCCTGACGGCTTCGGCCAGCTGTAAAGATAGAGCCGTTGATATCCGGCACGATGCAGTTCGCGCACCATCGCCATCAGACGCGCGTGCGGCATGCGATCCGGCGGTGCGCGTCGGAAAAGGATCGGCTCACCATCCGCATGCTGCAATTCATCCGTCGACAGGTTCAGGTCCAATGTGCGCACTTCGCTGCCGAAACGAACGGAGACCCACCCGGTCAGCAGGTTGACGGACGTGATCACGCCATAACCACGATAGCGGTGAAAGATGACGGTGCCTGGAGCTACTGGTTTCATTTATAAAAGCTTATGCAAATCAAATAACGTCGT
>JAQGMD010000393.1 GCA_028292565.1 Burkholderia sp.
CGAACCAGCTCGCCGATCCCCAGGCACTCGTGAACGAAATGCTGCTCTCGAACATCCGTTCCGAGGGCATGAACCTGTGCGCCATGCGTCTTTACGCACTGTCGAGCTGGCGGAACATCCACATCGCAAACCTGTGGATCGAAGGATGGAACGGGCTCGACAGCGCGCGGCAGGCGAGCAAGTTTGAGGCGCTGTCGAACGAAGCAGGCGATCCCGTCATGATCGGCAACGAAATCCGCGACCATATGGGGCTCTCGCTCTTCAGTTACACGGTCAGCGGCGAGCGCATCACGAAGGAGGCCGGGAACTGGCGCGCCAATGGGCCCGGTCGTCTGGATTTCAATCCCGCGCTCTGGGAGAACTGGAACGCGAAGTAGAACGTGGGCCCAGTTGACCCTCGAGTTGCTCCAGGCAACGCGGCGGCCTTTATCTTGCGGTAGCCAATCCGCGTATATCAGACTGATCAACCGTTGTATTTGCTGCCCGTGCCGCTGTATTAATCCACCGGCACCGTCCGATACCGATTGACCTGGGCAGGGGTAACCATCGATCCCTGATTACCCCACGCATTGCGGACATACGACACCACTGCGGCGATTTCCTGGTCGTTGAGCACGTTGCCGAATGGCGGCATGCCGTACGGACGGGGGTTGCCCTGTGTGCTGGGCGGATAGCCGCCGTACAAGGTCAGGCGAACCGGGTTGACCACTTCGCCCGCGGTAAGACCGCGATTACCGGCCAGCGCCGGATAATGCGGTGGTGCGCCCTCGCCTCCGGTCTTGTGGCAGTCGACGCAGTGTTTTTCAAACAGCGCGGCGCCCTGTTTCAGGGTTTTCTCATTCTCGGCGTTGCGCTTCGGCGGCCCTGACGGCCCGGCCGGATCGCCTGCCTGCGGTACCGATTTCAGGTAGGTGCTCATCGCGCGGATATCGTTATCCGACAAGTGCTGCAGGCTTTGCCACACGACTTCCGCCATCGGTCCCGACGCGACACCGCGCACGGAGACGCCAGTCTTGAGCAGGTCGGCGAGGTGCTGCAGTTCCCAGTTGCCCAGGCCTGCTTCGGTCGCCGAATTCAGCGGCGGCGCATACCAGTTCACCATCGGTATCATGCCGCCGCTCAGGTCGGCCTTCTGCTCCGGCGCACCGAGGATGTTGCGGGTGGTATGACATGCGGCGCAATGGCCCAGGCCCTGCACCAGGTAGGCGCCGCGATTCCACTCGACGCTCCGGGCCTGCTCGGGCCGGTAGACACCGGGTCGAAAATACAGGGCGCGCCAGCCGGCCAACAGCAGGCGGTGGTTGAACGGAAAGTCCAGTTCCGGCTCTTTGTTTTTCTGGCTGATCGCCGGCAGCGTCTGGAAATAGGCGTACATCGCATCCGAGTCGGCACGCGTGACCCGGGTGAAGTTCGGATACGGGAATGCCGGATAGAGCAACTTGCCGTCCTTCGATTTGCCGTGATGCAGGGCGCGCCAGAAATCGTCGGCGGTCCATGACCCGATGCCGGTCTCTTTGTCCGGCGTGATGTTGGAAGCGTAGATCGCGCCGAACGGCGTCAGGATGGCACGGCCGCCGGCATATGGCGCGCCGCCCCGGGTCGTATGGCAAGCGACGCAATCGCCTGCGCGCGCCAGGTAGCGGCCCTTCTCTATCTGTTCTGCGGAGCTGACAACGGGCGGGCGCGGCGCGACTACCTCATCGCCTTCCCTGACGCCCAGGTAGTAGACGATGCCCACAGCCAGAACAAGCAACACGATGATAATCGATAGCACGCGTTTCATTATTTGCCCTCCGCCTGCACAAAGCTGCCGCAGCGGATCGGAAGTTTCGCTGATATCGATGGGGCAGGCATCGCATCGCCGGCAACCGGCTGAATGGACAGCCAGGTAGATACCGCGGCGATATCTTCCGGCGTCAGGCGCTTGGTGATCTCGGCCATGCAATCCGGCGGCGCAGCCCGGCGTGCGCCTTCGCGCCACGCGCCGAACTGGGAATTGATGTAATCGCGCGGGAGTCCGAGCAGGCCCGGAATCGACGGCTCGACGCCGGTCAGTTTCTCGCCATGGCAGGCTACGCAAGACGGAATGTTTTTGGTAGCGTCGCCGTGCATTGCCAAAGTGCGCCCCCGTTCGAGCGTTTCCTTCGACACCCGGTGTGCCGGCGGAGGCGGGTACGGCGGATGCTGCTCAGAAAAATATGTCGCTATTTCCTGCAGGTACGGGTCGGAGAGGTGCTGCACCATATAGATCATCAGCGGATACTGCTGCCGCCGGCCGTCACGGAAATTGGCCAACTGGTTAAACAGGTAACCGGCGGGTTTGCCGGCTATGCGTGGATAGTACCCGTCGCTGGTTGATCGGCCCTCCTTGCCATGGCAAGTCATGCAGGGCACGGCGCGTTGCGCGAGCGAATCGAATTTGACAGGCGGGTCTTGCGCCGCGGCGGCGGCGGCCACGAGCAGGGCCGGCACAACAATGAACAGGCGATGCTTCAACCGCGACACAAGAAAATTCACCGGCATGTCTTTTCCACTGTTGTTGTTCTATTGTTAAAGGACTAAAAAGCCGGCTCTCTGGTTCCTCTGCCGGCCACATAACATATGGCGGATCAATCCACGATATGCGCAATCAACGGCAAATGATCGGAAGCCAGCCGCGACAGCGGCGTGTTGTGCACCTCCACTCGCACCAGCCTGTGCCGCGGCCGGATCCATATCCGGTCCAGGGAAAAAATCGGAAATCGTGACGGAAACGTGTGGGGCGCCGGCACCTCCTGGAAATGCGACACCAGCCAGCGCAATGAGCGTCCCCACACAAACCATTCGTTGATGTCGCCCATCAGGATGACCGGCATGCGATCGGTGTCGAATACCTGCAGCAGGCGCCGTATCTGGTCGCGGCGCTCGGCGAAGCGCAATCCGAGGTGGGTGGCGACCACCCGCAACGGATGGCCGTGACAGTCGACGTCGGCGTCGACCGCGCCACGCGGCTCGCGGCTGCCGAAGGACAAGTCGATAGAGCGCTGGGCCTTGATCGGGTAGCGGCTCAGCACCGCATTGCCGTATCGCCTTTCCGGCCCGAGACGTGTCGGTCCCTCGGCCCCGGCCATGCCAGTGGCCTCTTGCAGCATCTGCAGCACATTGGGAAACCCGATGCCGCCAAGCGGCACTTCCTGCAATGCGACGATGTCGGCCTTCATTTCCTGCAGCACCCCGACAATCCGCTCAGGGTTGAATTTTCCATCGGTGCCGACTGCGCCATGAATGTTGTAAGTGGCGACGGTCAGCGGCCATGGGTCGAGGTCGGGGACCACCTTTTGCAGCTCTGGCGGTGCGGTTATGGCTTTATTCATCGAGCTCCGAGATTTTCTTTGCCTGTGAGCAGGCGTTGCAAAGCCATCGCGAAGCCGATCAGGAGCGCCACCAGGGCCACCAGCACACTGATGGTGCCCATGCTTGGGTTGCGCACCGTTTCGGCGAGGTGATGGACGAATGTGACGGTAATGGCGATGCCCGGAAGCATGCCGAGGAAGGTGCCTATCATATAGTCGCGAAAGCGAATGTGTGATGCGCCCGCGACCAGGTTGACGATGATGAACGGCGCAATCGGCAAGGTGCGGATGATCACGACCGCCGGAATACCGCGCCTGGCAATACGGCGGCTGAGTCCATTGATCCGCGGGCCAAGCAACCGCCGCACGGTATCCCGGCCGAGCCACCACCCCAGTCCATAGCTGACGGCCGCACTCAGCAAGGAACCGGCAATTGCGTAGAGCGAACCGTAAAAGGGCCCGAAGACAATACCGGTCACCGCAATCAGCAGCATCACCGGCACCATCAGCAGGACGCCGATGACATAGCAGGCGACAACGGCAACCGGCGTGAAGGGCATTGCTTCCAGATGCCGCGCAAAGGCAATCAGCGATGCAAGATTCACCCATTCGTGCAAGGGCGTCCAGCGCCATACGACTGCCAGCAGCGCCAGCACGATCGCCACCGAACCGAATCCGATCAGCCTGCGCGGCACAGGGCGCCTTTGTTCCTTGGGCACGAACTGCGCCACCAGTTCGTCCGGGTCGATCGGCCGTTCAGGGTCCAGCAGCGCCTGATCGGGAATCAGCGCATCGAGTTCAGGCGACACCGTCGGGTCGAGCGCCTGCAGGCTCCGGCCCGGCTTCTGCAAGCTGTCGATTGCCTGGTGCAGGCTGTTGCTGCGCCGAATTTCCACATCGACGGCTGCGGGAGAAGTATCGAGGTGCTCCGCAAGCAGGCGGTTGCGCAGGCCGGCGATGGCCTTGCGCATGCGCTCCTTCTCGTCCGCGCTGCCACGCGCTTCGATTGCGATATTGCATTCGGTATCGAAGGCCATCGAGCGGCTGCTCAGGTTAGCGGAACCGACGCTGAACAATTCGTCGTCGACCGCAAACACCTTGCTGTGCACATTCAGGCAACGTTCGGCCAATCCGGGAAGATACGGGCAACAAAAGCGATAGCGGCCGTAGCTATCCGCCGATTTGAGCCGCCGGTGCAGGCGCGCCCGCAGCACGCCCATAGTGGCATCCTCCAGCCAGCCGCTTTGCGTCTGTGGCGATATCACGACCACCTCGGGCCCGTCTGGCTCCGCCAATCGCGCCGAAAGCGCGTTGCCGACCAGGCCCGAGGTGAAATACTGGTTCTCGAAAAACAAATGGTGACGCGCCGCCGCGATCGCATCGAGATGCAGTTGCCGCACTTCATGCACGCCCTCGCGACCTTCGTAAGCAGGCTCGGTGCGCGCGATGGCAACATCGACATCGGTGACATCCGGCACCACTTCTGTCGGCCATGGATCGTGCGCCAGCTGTTCGTGATGCGGCCGCCCGGTAACCAGCGAATGGCCCGTTGCACGCTGCCAGCGCAGACGTGCCAGTTCACCCAGCGCCCGCGCGGCGTCGCCGTCGACCAGCGCCTGCACGTCATGAAATGGCGTGAAGCTTGATCCGTCCGGATTTCGTCGCAACGGATTGTTGCACGCATGTTCCGGCGTATCCCACCGGCTACGAGTCAGGTCCAGTCCGCCGACGAATGCGATCGCGTCATCCACCACCACTACTTTCTGGTGCTGCGACCCCCCGATCGGATGCCGGCCATCCATGCGGAATGTCAGCCGCCGGTGCGTCCTCCAGTCCAGCTTGTACACCGGTAGCCATTCGCGCTCCAACGCATACAGCATTGCAAAATCCCAGTTCAGCACGTACGCGTGCAGGCCGGGCCGCTCGGCCACCACCTGGTGCAGGAAATCGCCCAGTCCCTCGGGGTAGCCGTCGTTCGCGCCGCCGGGTACCAGGCGGGTCCGGCTGTCGATGTCCCAGCTCAGGATATGGATGCAGTGCCGGGCCGAGCGGATCGCCGCGCGCACCGCGCTGAAGTAGGCATCGGCATCCACCAGCAAGCTGAACCGGTGCGCGCGTTCGATGCGCCAGCAGTTGCGACCCGGTAGCAGCAGACCGTCGGTTGTTTTTTCCTGCAATGCCATGCGTGCTGTGTTGAAAGAAGGGATCGTGGCGCCGGGAAAGAAAATAGCGTTGCTTTCCACTTCGACGCGGGATTGCCCCGTTGGTTTCTTGCGATCCGGCGACAATCGGAACAACACGGCGGCATGATGATCTTGAACAACAAGGGAATCAAACAGCGCGCGAAACTTATCGCACTGCGGTATATCCCATGATGGTGTGATGCACCGACATCGGCGCAGGCCTCAAAACGCGAACGGAGAACGACATGGCGAAATCGAAGAAACCTGCCCTGAAGGACCCGCCGGAACTGGAGGAACTCCCTTCTTCGCCGGGCGACGACCCGCTGGTGGTCAGTCCGAAGGATGTCGACCCAACTTTTGTGACCGCCCACGATGTGAGGGTGCTGCCTGTCAAGTCGCCGGACCCCGACGTACGCGAAGAGGCGCTGCTGGATGAAGCCATCGAAGAGACTTTTCCGGCGAGCGACCCGATTGCGGTTCCGTCTTATGACGAGATCAACGAAAAGAGAAAGCGGGCGCAGGAGAAAGCGGCGCGAGACAAAGCGAAAGGGTAGCGCTGGGGCGTGGGCATGGCACGCAGGTCGGCAATCACAATGTCCGGTTTCAGGGGGCAACAGATATTCAGCGCTGCCACGTTGCCACCGGCGAGTCACGACCCGCCCTACGATTTATCCCGAATCCGGATCAAGCCCTCCTGCGTGCAACTCGCCACCAGCACACCTTCGCTGTTATAGACGTGTGCAAAGCAGAGCCCCCGCCCGCCGGAGGCATTCGGGCTTTCCATCGAGAAAAGCAGCCATTCGTCCATGCGGAAAGGACGATGAAACCAGATGGTGTGATCGAGGCTGGCAATCTGCAGGTGTTCGTCGCCGAGGAAAATGCCATGCGGCTGCAGCGCGGTCGATAGCAAACCGTAATCGGATACATAGGCAAACAGCGATTCGTGCGCCAGCGGCTCATTCGGCAAGCGCATTGGCGCCTTGACCCACATCTGTTTATCTGCCGAACGCGTCTGGCCGCTGAAAATGTCGACTGCATGCTCCGACCGGAAATCCACCGGAACCGGCTGGAACGGCCGTTTGGTCTTCGCCGCGCGCTCCTTCCATCGCTCGAGGCTGGAGGGTAAGGTTTCCGGATCCACGCTGGCCGGTGCGGGCTTCTGGTGCGACAACCCTTCTTCGCTGACCTGGAATGACGCTGACATCACGAAAATGCGGCGCCCCTCCTGGAACGCCACCACGCGCCGCGTCGTGAACGACCCGCCGTCCCGCACCCGCTCTACTTCGTATTCGATCGGCAACCGGTGATTGCCGGGCAGGATGAACAGCGCATGCATCGAATGCGGACGCCGGTTTTCCACCGTCGATGCCGCGGCATGCAGCGACTGTCCGAGCACTTGCCCGCCAAAGACGTTGGGGCTGCCCATGAAGTGGCTTTGCCCGACATAGCGATCGGGGCCGGTCTGTTCCAGCGCCATCAGGCTGACGATCTCTTCGGTGTTGTAGAGGGAGGTGTCGAGCATAAAGAATTTCAAAGATTAAACGGGCTTGCCAACACGGTCGCGCAATTCGCGCTTGAGCACTTTTCCGATCGCGCTGCGCGGTAGTGCGGCAGTGGTTTCCAACGCGGCCAGGCGTTGTGTCTTGCCCAGCCGTTCATTCGCCCAAGCGAGCAGGTCTTCCGGGCTGGCGGCGGCGCCTTCTTTCAGCACCACGAAGGCGACCGGCGTCTCGCCCCAGCGCGTAGACGGCACGCCAACCACGGCGGCCTCGGCGATATCCGGATGCTGGATCAAAACGCTTTCCAGGTCGCTCGGATAAACATTGAATCCGCCGGAGATGATCATGTCCTTTTTCCGGTCCAATAGCGTCAGGAAACCTTCTTCATCGAAGCGGCCGATGTCGCCGGTGCGGATGAATCGTTTTCCGGCCGGGTCATACCACTCTGCCTCGGCGGTCTTTTCAGGCTGCTTGTGATAGCCGGCCATCATGGCGCCGGAATGGCCCACCACTTCGCCGGTACCGCCGGCCGGAACTTCACTGCCGTCATCGTCGATCAGCCGGATGTCATGTCCCGGTGCCGGTTTGCCGACGGTATGAAGCTTGTGGGGATGCACGTGCGCCTCGAGGATGCAGGTACCGCCGCCTTCAGTCATTCCATAATATTCGACCAGTGCGCCGGGCCAGCGTCTCAGGATGTCGGCTTTGAGCGAGGCGGAGAATGGCGCGCTGGTGCAGGATTTCATCCGGAAGGAAGACAGGTCGTAGCTGCCAAAATCCTCGCGCGCCATGATCCTCTGGTACTGCACCGGCACCAGCATGGTGTGCGTGACGCGATACTTCTCCGCCAGCGCGAGATACGTGCCAGCATCAAACTTCGCCATCACCACCACTGTCCCGCCAAGACCGATAGTCGGGAACAAACTGACCAGCGTGGTGTTGGAATACAGAGGCGTCGAAATCAGGGTGACCGCATGCTCGCCGTAGCCGTTGACGCTGCCGCGCTGCACATGCGACCACCGCATCGAATGCGGTTGCACTATGCCTTTGGGCGCGCCGGTGGTGCCGGATGAATAAATGATGTTGAACGGCCATTCCGGTTGAACGGCCACGGCAGCGGGTGTGGCCCCCTCTCCTGCCAGCCATTCATTCCATTCCCGCCCGGCTGTACTGCCCTCAAGCGCGATCCGTTCGATCCCGTGATCGCCGCTAACGGAATCCAGCGCGCGCGCCGTCGATTCGTCAAGAAAGAGTATGCGTGCATCGGCATCCGCCATCATCGTCATCAGGCTTTCGGCTGACGATGACGGCGCCAGCGGCGCGACCGCCACGCCTGCCCGCAGTGCTCCGAGGAATACCGCGGCATACTCCAGGGACGTGCCGGCGCAGATGGCGATGGCTTCGCCGGGACTGAGGCCGTCCCGTTGCAGCGATGCCGCTACCCGGTCCATCATTGCGTCCAGCTGCGCGTAACTGAGGGTCCGGTTTTCCTCGATCAACGCCGGGTGATCCGGGCGCGCGACGGCGTGAAAACGGACGAGGTCGGGAACGGGATGGAAGCTTAGGGCGAGTATCTGGTTGAGGTTGGACTCTGTGGTCATCATGAGTGCTTTATTCAAATGCGGAAGCTGCGCTCAATGGTATTCCACTTTTGAAAGTTTCGTCGGAGACTACGGCGCCCGGGGACGCTATTCGATTTCGTCGATACCATCCAAGCCATGCCTTCGGCCAGGTAACGAAACAAACGCAAACGGTTTCATGACCGGGCGAGCAATTGCCGCGAGCCATTCCGTTCCTCGCCATCAGACCGCGATTGTTGTTGCATCGCCAAGTCTCTCAATGCGTGTTCAGCCGCCGGTTCTCCTGCAGCCAGGCTCGCAACTGTCCAAACGGCAGCGGGCGGCTATAGAGGAAACCCTGCATCTCATCACATCCGTTCTCGCGCAGGAAATTCAACTGCTCCGGCTTACTAACACCCTCCGCTATCACTGACAGACCGAGGCTGTGTCCAAGCGAAATGACGGCGCGCGCAATGATCGCGTCATTGGGATCGGCGCCGATATCCCGCACGAACGACTGGTCGATCTTCAGACCGTCCACTGGCAGGCGCTGCAGGTAACTGAGACTGGAATAGCCGGTGCCGAAATCGTCGATTGTGAGCCGCAGCCCCATTCGCTTCAGGTGGAGCAGGATGCCGATCACTTCTTCCGGATCCTGCATGACCAGGCTCTCGGTGAGTTCCAGCTCGAGGTATTCGGAATCGAGGCCTGACGCGTCCAGTGCGCGAAGGATGGACGTGCCTAGCTGATTCGGGTTCAACTGGCGCGCGGAGATGTTGACCGCCACCCCCATCGGCGGCAGGCCGGCGTCCTGCAGCGCCTTGTTGTGCGCACAGGCGGTGGAAAGGACCCAGTCGCCGATCGGCACTATCAGTCCGGTCTCTTCCGCAAGAGGGATGAAGGCGGATGGCTCTATCGCTTCGCCGCCCGCCGGACGCCAACGCAGCAGCGCTTCGATGCCGACCGTCTTGCCGCTGCCGAGATGGACCTTGGGCTGGTAGTGCAGTTCGAATTCATCGTTCGCCAATGCCTGTCGCAATTTACGCTCCAGCATCAACCGCTCGTTGACGCGCTGGTTCATCGTGGCTGTATAGAATTGGAAGTTGTTGCGCCCGGCTTCCTTTGCGCGATACATCGCTGTGTCGGCGTTTTTCAGCAGGGTGTCGATGTCATGCCCGTCCCTGGGATAAAAGCTGACGCCGATGCTGCAGCTGATAACGACTTCATGGCCGCTGATCTCGAACGGCTGTCCGACGGCGGCAAGCACACGCCCCAGCAGGCCGGCCACCTTCTTCTCATCGGCCAGATCCGCCAGGACAAAG
Source organism: Burkholderia sp. (assembly GCA_028292565.1). The sequence goes on from JAQGMD010000393.1 coordinate 9,896, forward strand.
GCGAATTCATCGCCGCCATAACGGCCCACCGTGTCTTGCGCCCTCATGCAGCTGATCAGTCGTTGCGCGACGCACTTCAGCAGTTCATCGCCTACCGTGTGGCCAAGGCTGTCGTTGACGAATTTGAAATTATCCAGGTCCATGAACCCGACCGTCACCCCGGTTCCATGCCGGTCGGCGGCGGCAATCGCCTGGCGGATCCGCCCCTTCAGCACACTTCTGTTGGGAAGCTCGGTCAGCGTATCGTAATTCGCCTGGTGCTCGAGCTGTTCTTCGTAGCGTTTCAGGTCGGTAATGTCATCGAGTACACCGACAAAATGGCTCACCTTGCCTACCGCATTGCGCACCGGAGATACGTGCAGATCTACCCAGAGCATTTCCCCGTCCGGCCTCGCAACGCAAAGCAAGGCGCTGCCCTCGTCCCGCTGTCGCATCGCATCGCGGACCTTTGCCAGCCCGCGCCGATTTTCCTCACTCCCGAGTAGCGACCTATAGTCGCGCCCGGCGATCCGGTCTGACGGGTATCCGACGATGCGTTCAAATGCCGGGTTGGCGTATTCGATGGCGCCTTCGGTATCGACGATGATGATGGCAGTAGTGCTTTGTTCGATGGCGCGGTTGCGCAGATGCAGTGCTGCCTCTTTTTTTCGCCGTGCGGTAATGTCGATGCCCATGCCGCAGCAACAAAACTTCCCTTCGAGTTCGATCAGGTTGCCGTTGAAATAGTAAGGAGTGATGGCGCCGCTCTTTGTCCGCAGCGAGGCTTCGACGCTGGTGCTTCCTTGCGTAAAAACTTGCTCGATGCGTTCCGTCAGCAGCGCTTTCTCGGCCGGTGTGCCGAAAAAATCAAGCACATGTGCCGCCGTGATTTCTTCTGCGGTCCAGCCGGTCACCGCTTCGAAGGTTCTGTTCCAACGTACGAATTTTCCCTGCTGGTCGAACACGTAGAAAATGCCCGGCAGGCTGTTGATGAAGGCCTGGGAAAGATTGGCCTCGACCATGGTTTCGTGATCGTTGTTCGCCATGGTTTCATCGTGGGGGGACAGAGAAGTGCAGATGAATTTAGACCGGCAATTCCCCGAAAGTTTTCAGTGCAGACAATGCTTCACTTGCGCCACGGCTGTGTCTTGCGCCATTCGGGTATCCATTCCACCGGCATTACGTGGCTGAGCGCACCGACATCGGCGACCAGGCCTTCGAGCCCGGCCGGCACGATGGAAACCCCTTCGGTGAGCGCCGGCAGACGCGACTCGATTTCTTTGCGGACATACGGCAGCAGCCAGTCGCCGTGATGAATCCAGACGCTGCCGCCGATGACGAAGGTGCGCACGTCCAGCGTGGCGGTGAGGTTATACAGCGCGCGGCCAAATAATTGCGCCGCCTCGACGGCGATCGCCTGCGCGGCGGCGTCACCGCTGCGTGCCGCGGTGAATATTTCGACTGCGGACATGCCACGGCCGGCGCCGACGTTGCGGCCGGAAATCATGCCCTCAAGATCACCCAGGTTGCCACAGCCGCACTCCGCGACCGATTGCCGGTCCATCAACATGTGTCCGGCATGGCCGGCATTGCCGTGCTTGCCCCGCAACACGTGTCCGTCGACGCACAAGCCGAAACCAATCCCGGTGCTCCACGTGGCATAGACGCAGTTCGGTTCGTCCTGCACCGCCCCGAATGTGCGCTCTGCGACCAGCGCGGTGACACAGTCATTCTCGATGATGATGGTCTTGAAGTGTTCTCGCATCACTTGTTCGAGCGGAATGATTGTCCAGTCGTTGGGCAGGTCGGCCGAATGCTTGAGGCCGCCGCATATATTGGGCGTGACTAGCGCCACCATGCCATCCATGTGTACGAAAGGACCGCAGGAGGATACGCCGACTGTCTGCAACACATCGTGCCGGATGCCGGCTTGGTCGCACACTGCGTGCAGCATCGCGGCGACCTGCTCTCCCAACGCGCGTGGGGTGCCGGTCTTTACTGTTGGCTGTGTGATGCGCGCCAGCGGTCCTTTCGCGTTAGCCACAGTCGCCGCGACCTTCGTGCCGCCGATATCAAGTGCCCCGATATATAGTCCGCTCATGCTTGTCCCGTTATTTATTTAATCGCTGACACCTGCATTGCTCCGTGCGCGCGACACTCCCCTCTCCCGCAAGCGAGGGGAGTTACCGCCCAGTCCGCACGGCGACCCCACTCATGATCCCTGATCAGTAAGCATCTTCCCACGGGATACTCAACCGCGTTGCGCACTGGATCAACCCAACCATGCTGTAAGTTTGCGGAAAGTTGCCCCACAGCTCACCGGTATCATGCGCAACGTCCTCCGACAGCAATCCGAGGTGGTTACGCTTGGCCAGGACCTTCTCAAACAGTTCGCGCGCCCGTTCCTTTTCACCCATCTGAGCCAGCGCCAGGATCCACCATTGGGTGCATACCAGGAACGCCGTTTCCGGCCGGCCGAAATCGTCCTCTTCGTCGTAGCGCAGCAGGAAGTCGCCGCGTTGCAAATGCTTCTCGATAGTGCGCACCGTGGAAACAAAACGCGGATCGTCGGGTTCAAGGAAATGAAACTCGGCCATCAGTAGCAGGCTGGAATCGAGCTTGTCACCGCCGAAGGTGGACACAAAGCTGTTCATTGCCGGATTCCAGGCGCGTTCGCAGATCGTCCTGTGAATATGCTGCGCATGCTCGGTCCAGTAACTGACGCGGTCGGTCAGGCTGAGGCGGCGAGCAATGGTGGCCAGGCGGTCGCAGGCAGCCCAGCACATAATGCTGGAAAAGGTATGCACCCGCTTGGTTCCGCGCAGCTCCCACAGGCCCGCATCGGGCACGTTGTAGTTGCGCACCGCCTGCTCGCCGAGGCGTTCCAGGTCGGCAAACAAATGGCGGCCGGCGGGACGTTCGAGTCGCGTGTCGAAGAACGCGTGGGTACTGGCGAGTATCGCCTCGCCGAACACATCGTTTTGCACCTGGTAGTAAGCTGAATTGCCGATACGCACCGGGCCCATTCCGCGATATCCTGCGAGCGCGGGGGCAACCCGCTCATCCAGCACGTCTTCGCGGCGGATGCCATAGACAGGCTGCAGCGGCGCGTCGCGCGTGTCGGCGATGATGTTCAGGATGTACTCGAGATAATGCTCCATGGTGGTCGTCGCGCCGAGACTGTTCAGCGCATTGACCACGAAGTACGCATCGCGCAACCAGCAATAGCGATAGTCCCACGTGCGCCCGCTGTCGGAAGCCTCCGGAATCGACGTGGTGACCGCCGCTACAATCGCACCGGTATCGTCGAACGCATTAAGCTTGAGCGTGATCGCCGCACGGATGACTACGTCCTGCCACTCGAACGGTATCGCCAGCGAACGCACCCAGCGATGCCAGTAGGCGCGGGTGTTTTCATAGAAGGAACGGCCGATTTCGTGCGGCGAACCGTCGACTGTTTCGTCGGGGCCCATCAGCAAGGTGACCGCATCCTGCAGGAAGAACGGGCGCTCGTCGGTAATCGATGACACCGATGTGTCGGTGGTCATCCGCATCGCCTGCGACATGCCCGAGAAAGAAATATGGTGAGCGCCGCACCGCATTTCAGCGCGGCTGCTGCCGTAATCGATGGCGGGCCGCACACGCAGCGTAATCCGCGGGCGACCCGAGGTCCTGCGGATGATGCGCACCAGCATCGATGGCGAGAACAGCCTGCCGTGCAAATAAAACCGGGGCGCGAAATCGATCACTTCGATGCTGTTGCCGTAAGCATCGGCAAAGCGTGTCACCAGGGTCGCGGAATTGCGTTCGTATTGCTGTTCGGTGCTCACTGCACCGTCGAGCTCGACACCGATCTGGCCGTACGGTTTCTCCGTTTCCTTGGGTTGCAGCAGCGAGCAGCAGATAGGATCGCTGTCAAAGAACGGGTAGCACCACCAGACTATTGACGCGTTGCGATCGATCAGCGCGCTGGTGCGCGAATTCCCAATGAGACCGAGGTCGAGTGTATTCATGGTTGGTCCATTTTTTATTGCCGGCAGGAGCAGGTATGGCCTTCACAGGAAGGCCTAGCTTAGCACGACTGGCGGAGGTGATAACAGGAGGAACGCAACGGCTGGCGGTCCGAGTTACGTAGGGCGGGCGTGGGGGCGATTCTGGTATGCGCCACTCCCGCCGTGCACGTGTCTTTACAGTTTTTTACGGCATTAGCCAGAGTGTTGCGACGACGGAAACAGACAATGCAATCAAGCCGTACTAGCCGGCTCAGGCTGCATCCAATTCTTCGCCTTAAGCGAGCGCAGCCGGATGATCAACCCCTCCAGCAACTGCGTTATATCCTGCCGGCGTTCGACGAAATAGGGAGCGGCGCTATCGGGTTCAGCTTCAATCCGGATCGACATCACATCGCTGCGGCGCAGTCGGAACACATCTTCGTCAGTCACGTCGTCACCAACGTATATGGCGCCAGTGGCGGCGGTCACCTGCATCAATTGTTCAAGCGCCGCACCTTTGTGCAGCGCATCTTCCGGCAGCAGGTTGAATACGTATTTACCGGCAACCACACGCGGCGCCGGCGACAGGGTTGTAAATAAAGCCGTCAACCGGCTTTCCGCCTGCTCCCGGTCGCTCGCGAGCCGGTAATGCACAGAAACCGAATAGCGCTTGTTTTCTATCCATATGCCGGAATCGGACATGCCTGGTCCATGCAGTGCGGCAGTCAGTTGATCACGCCAGACGCCGCACATCGATTCATAGTGCTCGGCACGGTGCTCCCATCCGGGCAGGCCTTCGAGGCCGTGATTGCCGATGATGTAGTCCGCCTCGAAGCCCAGTCTCGCCCGCAGGTCCTCGACCGAACGCCCGGTGATGATGGCCACCGGGGCATAGCGGGATAGTTCAACCAGTTGGTCTTTCAGGTCCGGCGGCAGGAACGCGCGTTCAGGCTGCGCCACGATGGGAGCGAGTGTTCCATCGAAATCGAATGCACACAACAGGCCGGGCCTGACGATGTCGTCAAAGCGGGCCCGCCCTTCTTCAGAAAACAATAAAGTCATAGAGCGAGTAAGAACGATGTCGGAAGCGATAAGGCACCGATGTATGCTACAGGGAAAATATAAGGAGGAGCAAAGATGTCCGCGACATCGTTGCCATATCTGAGTGCCACGATCAGACGGGCGAGTACCTCCGGTCACGGCCGGCACCCGCCCCGATAACATGACCGCAGCGCTTCCACAATAGTTCATTGTGGGTAGCGAAATATCCGGAGGTCAGACCACGCGTCGCAAGGACTTGCGGCTGTGCGAGCGGATCTTGGTCGTGATCCGTTCGCGTTGGCGCAGGCGCGCGGCGTCCAGCAGCATGCGCCCCGCCCAGCGGTAAATATTGAAATCCTTGACCAATGAACGCATGCTGC
>JAQGMD010000405.1 GCA_028292565.1 Burkholderia sp.
TGCCACACCTACTATTGTTTTCACTGCTGGCTATTATTTCCGGCGCAAATTCCTATCGTTCCATCACGCGCTTTATGCATGTGCGCCTAGAGTGAGGTTCCCTCGGTATTTCGTCTTCCATCAGGTGGATTTTATGCAGCCCGCTTGTCCTGATTTTGCCCACTAGTCCAGTGCTCGAGCTGCTGAATTGGTGAGCGATAGCCAAGCGTCGAATGCTGCGGCTTGCGATTATAAAAGACTGCGATGTATTCGAAGCTGGCAGCCTTCATTTCGGTATGCGTAGCGTAACGCAGGCCGTGATATCGCTCGTTCTTGAAACTATTAAACCAGCTTTCAGTAGGAGCGTTGTCCCAGCAGTTGCCTTTCCGGCTCATTGAGCATGTCATGCCGAATTCCTTGAGCTTGTCCTGAAAGGCATGGCTGGCGTACTGACTACCTCGATCCGAGTGATGCATGACGCCCTGGGCCGGCCACCGGCGGAACCAGGCCATCGTCAACCTGTCCGTCACGATGTCGGTCGTCATGCGTGGCTTGAGCGACCAGCCAATCACTCCCGGTTGAACAGATCCATAACGATAGCCAGGTACAGCCATCCTTCGTCGGTCCACAAGTATCATCGAGAAAACGGGTAATGATGCGCTAATTCAAGTCAAGCGCAAGCCACGGTATAGCAACTGCCGCGTGACATTACCGACTCTCTGGCAGAATGGCCACGCATGTGCTGTCTGCTGCGCATCGAGCGCAGCACCGAGGTGTTCGATCCAGGACAGCGGGACTGGAAAATTCGCTCCATCCTGTACGTGACGTTGCCCTGCGCGAGGACGCATCCCAGATACGCGAGCAACCCGGTATCTTCGCCCGCTTACGCAGTTGGGCCTTGAACTTGATTCGCATCAGTGGCGCTCAGCATATTTACGCCACTCGACAAACATTAGGCTGGGATGCCCAGGCAGCGTGGAATTGCTTGACCGCCCATGACGAGAAGTGAACTGCCCTGGGTTCCAGGTGGTGCAGCCTGCGGCGCCGGACGTCCCTTCGGCGCGCCGCGCATTCGCTTTGAGCGAGCAGGTTGTGTTGCAAATGGCGGCGTCGGTCAGTATCGGGCGATTCGACCGACAAGGCGAAGCGCAAAAAACCACTACAGGGTTACCCGATCAGCTTTAAACGGCCTTCCGGCGCACGGGGCCGGCTTCGATGAACACGGCGTCACTGCTCATCGGCGTCCGCGCAAGGTCGGTGCCGACCTGCCTAACAAACCGGACATATAACCATTACAAGATGCCGGTTCGCTACATCAACTGAAATCCCGTCGTTGATGCCCAACCATACTCCCGAACTCGGCCCTATCTGATCCGCCACGGTAGAAAAGTTGTCCGTACACGGGAAGGCTGATACTGCACTCCGCGCCGCGTCTTGTGCAATTAATTAGGGCACCTTGCATTCACTTTAATGGTGGAACCAATATCGGACCATCGTCACTTAACAGGGATTGGTTTATTTATGACCCGCTTTGTCAGGAGCCGAATATGCGCACCGATGCTCAATATTCATGGATTCAGGTATATCTCAATGTTGCACGCCGCGCGGAAGAAACGGATGATCCAGCGCTAAAAAATCATTACGAGCAGGAACTCAAGGTAATTAAACTAACGCTTGACGCGATGGACATCAAAATCGAGCCTGGCGACAACGTCTCGTTCGAAATCGATCTCGACGACTACGACTCCGGCAATGTGCCACCAGTAAATTTCGTTGGTTCAACACCGGAGGATCACCAACATGGCAATTCGGAAGAACCCAAACCTGGTGACTCCAATGGCCTCCCTTCAGGTGGTGGCAACTTTAGCAACGTGAAGCCCAATGGACAGATGTCGCACGAAGAAACCATGCGACTGGCGAAGCAGCTCGCGGAGCAACTGATGAAAGACTTTAACCTCACCAAGTCACAGGCTGCGGGTATCGTCGGCAATCTGATGCATGAAAGCGGCGGCCGCTTGGATCCGAGTATGAATCAAATATTTGGGTTCGAAGGGTCTGGTGGCCCCGGCGATCCGACCTCCAATCTGAACCAGGGTTACGGCTGGGTACAGTGGTCATATGACCGGAAGAAGGCATATTTGGACTGGGCGAAAGAGAACGGATTGGACCCGGGCAGCCCGGCAGCAAACTATGGATACCTCAAGAAGGAACTTTTAGGCCCGGAAGGGGGGTTCCTCAATGAGCTGCGCGGCGCGAACACACCGCAGGAAGCCGCGGAGATATTCAGTCGGAGATTCCTACGTCCCGAAGTGCCAAATTATGAAAGCAGGATGAAGTACACCCAAGAAGTTTACGACTTGCTATGACGGGTAACAGGCGGTGTTCGAACGCGGGCTGTCGCTGACGAAGGCGGATCCAGTTCAGATCAGCAATGCCCGGCAAGACTGGTATCATCACTATTCAAACAAAGTTCAGATAAATTATTGACTTTAAAGGCCCGAGCTTGCACGACGATCCTCCAGATACCTCAGGTGCACTAGACGGTTCGGTGGAGGCCGTCGACCGG
>JAQGMD010000422.1 GCA_028292565.1 Burkholderia sp.
CTGCGAACTTGGGCATGGTGTGGGTCTCCGCTTTTATGTTTCAAATATCGAGCTTGAATGTCGACTTTAGTTCTTCTACCTGCGTGGCGTCCAATGGCCGCGTCGGCGTGTTGCGAAGTAACAGAAAAAGCCTGGCGGTCTCTTCGAGTTCTTCGCTGGCATACACCGCTGCTTCGAGCGTAGCGCCGGAAACCACCGGGCCATGGTTGGCGAGCAGCACTGCACTATGCTTGCGCGCATGGGTGCGGATCGCTTCGGCCAGCTGCGCATCACCGGGCCGGTAATAGGGAATCAGCGGCAGGCGGCCGATCTTCATCACGAAATACGCGGTCAGGGGTGGAATGCAGTCGTCATGATTGAGGCCGCACATGCAGGACACCGCTGCCGAGTGTGTTGAATGCAGATGCACGATAGCGCGTGCGCTTTTTCGCTCTTCATACATCGCGCGATGCAGGAAAGCTTCTTTCGAGGGTGCGTCACCGCTGATGTGACGGCCATCCCAATCGAGCTTGGCGAGGCGCGCCGGATCAAGGCGGCCGAGGCTCGCATTGGTCGGCGTCAGCAGCCAGCCGTCATCGAGGCGCACACTGATGTTGCCACTGCTGCCGGCGCTCAGTCCGCGGTCGAAGAGTGACTTGCCGAATTCAACGATCTCTTCGCGCAGGCGCGATTCTTGTTGCTGGGTTTGAACAATCATGTTTGCCTCACGTGCGTATTCCGGTGTCGGTAGGACGTAGGTTGGGATGCTAATCCCAACATTCATACCATGTGCAGCCGCCGGCCCGCTTTAAAATTCCGAACGTTGGGATTTCATCCCAACCTACGTCCTACCATTTCCAAGCGTGTCCCGATGTCGGCAGAATGCAGGGTGTGGATTACAGCTTACTCCACGCCTTTACAAAAAAATCCTCGGAGCCGAAATTACCTGACTTCAGCGCCAACGCCAATGGCCGCTCACTCACCTGCAGCGCCGTGGTCCACGGCACACCCGGGTCTATCTCTGGTCCGATGCGCAGCCCCGTAACGCCGAGTGCCTTCACCACCGCCCCGGACGTCTCGCCGCCGGCGACGATCATTTGACCGACGCCGAGATGCACCAGACCTTTCGCAATCGCGGCGAGCGCGTTCTCGACCAGGCTCCCGGCGCGCTCGACGCCGAGTTGGGCCTGCACTTCTTTTACCGTCTCCGGCGTAGCGGTGGCGTAGATGAGCACCGGTCCGTTCTTGACATGCTGTACGGCCCAGTCGAGAGCAGCGGCTGCAACGTCGTCTCCGCGTGCGAGCTGCATCGGATCGACGTGAAACGCCGGCGACTTCGCGCGCATGACGGCGACCTGCTTTTGTGTGGCGACGGAACAGCTGCCGGCGATGACGGCGCGCAATCCATAGGTTGCGGGCAACTCGCTCGCAGCCATATCGCGCGGCAGCAGCCCGCGGCGCCGTAAATTTTCCGGCAGGCCGAGTGCGATTCCTGAGCCGCCGGTAACGAGCGGCATATCGGCACAAGCGGCGCCGATCGCATGCAGGTCCTGGTCGGACAATGCGTCGACAATAGCGAGGCCGTATCCCTGCTCTCGCAATGCAGTGAAGCGCTCAGCGATAGCTGCGCCGCCTTTCGCCACGACGGCGTAATCGGCCAGGCCGACCTTGCTCTTCACCTGCCGTTGCAGCACGCGCACCAGGTTGGCATCGGTCATCGGCGTAAGCGGGTGATCCTTCATACCCGACTCGCTGAGCGGTACGTCGCCGACGAACAGGTAACCCTTGTATATCGTGCGGGCGTTGGCCGGAAAGGCCGGACACGCAATCGTGAAGTCGGTGCCGAGCGCTTGCATCAGTGCTTCCGCCACCGGTCCGATATTGCCCTTGGGCGTGGAGTCAAAAGTGGAACAGTATTTGAAGTAGAACTGCTTGCATCCTGCGCTTTGCAACCAGCGCAGGGCGGCGATGGATTCGGCCACCGCATCGTCGACAGGACTGGTGCGCGATTTCAAAGCGACCACGACTGCGTCCGCATCATCCGGAGGCGGCCCCTCCGGCACACCGATCAGCTGCACCGTGCGCATGCCGGCCTTGACCAGCATGCCGGCAAGGTCGGTTGCGCCGGTGAAATCGTCGGCAATGCATCCCAATAGCGCTGTCATGTGGACTCCTTCTTCGCGGGCAGCACGATGCCAGGGAATATTTTCACCACAGCCGAGTCGTCTTCGCCGCCATGACCGGCCGCGGACGCCTGCATGAACATCTGATGCGCGGTGGCCGACAGCGGCAACGGGAAGACGCTCTTCTTCGCATAATCGAGCACGATGCCGAGATCCTTGACGAAGATGTTGACAGCCGACAGCGGCGTGTAGTCTCCGGCGAGAATATGCGGCACGCGGTTCTGGAACATCCACGAGCTGCCGGCACTGTTGGAGATGACCTCGTACAGCGCGTCCGGATCACAGCCCGCGCGCAGGCCCAGCGCCATCGCTTCCGCGGCGGCGGCGATATGCACGCCTGCGAGGAGCTGGTTAATCATCTTCACTTTCGATCCCTGCCCCGGCTGGTCGCCCAGCCGATACAGTTTTCCCGAAATCGCGTTGAAGAGTTTTTCGCAGCGGGCAATGGCTTCTGGCTCGCCTGCGGCCATCACCGACATCTGCCCGGCGGCAGCTTTTGCCGCTCCGCCCGACACCGGTGCGTCAATCATCTGCAGCCCGATCGCCTCCAGCCGCGCACCCAATGCTTCCGCATATTCAGGCGACACGGTGGCGCTGGCGATGACCACCGATCCGGGTTTGAGATGGGACGCCGCGCCGTTATCGCCGAACAGCACCTGCTCAGTCTGCTGCGCATTGACGACCAGGATCAGGATCGCATCGACTGCTTGCGCAAGGGCTGCCGGCGACGCCGCCGCGTGGGCTCCGGATTCGACCAGCTTTTGCACTGTCGCCGGCCGCACGTCACATGCATGCACTTCGAAGCCGCCGCGCAGCAGCGACTGGGCTACGCCCATGCCCATTGCGCCGAGGCCGATCACACCCACACGTTCCACTTGTTTTGACATTGTTGTCTCCTTGAAGTGAGCGGTTATCTGCACGGCAACGATGAGATGTCGCCCGGCTCCGCGGACCTGTATGAAAGCTGTTTGGATGGATCATAGCAGCTTATTTTTAAGTCAATACGGCGGGGCTCTGAGGCCCGCTGAAGTGCGGCCAGGCCCCCTTTGCGCAGGTTTCGGGATGGCATTGAACATACTTCGACGGGCGGCGAGAAATGTGGCAAAACTGGTGGCAAAAAAATTTCTAAGATAGCGCCTTTTAACAATCATTCTATTGTTTATCAATTACTTGCTGAATATCACGCCGCAAATGAGGCCTTGTCTTTGCAACGGTACATAGGATTGACGTCATAACCAGCCTCCAGTGCCTTGTGGTGCTCTCCAACGTCGCGCAACGGAGGGCCCTGCCATGCAGCCTGATAAGCTGCTGAAGACTCTTCCGTCTGCCTCGAGCAGCTTGCGACTATCAGGCTCATCGCGAGCGAGGTAATCAAGATTGCAGTTGAACGTAGAGCCATGAGTATGGGTATGGTGTTATTCGATGGTCGGACGTAGGTTGGGATCTGCGGCGCGCGCGCCAATCCCAACGTTCGGGCCTTTGCGTCATGCGAGCGGCGGAATGTTGGGATTGGCATCCCAACCTACGTCCAACCATTGCGAACCTTCCGTCGACTTATTTCGCCGGCAGCACCTTGCGTGCGCGAAGGAATTCGTCGACCCAGGCGTCGTCGTACTTGTTGGCTGCAATCGACTCGAAGGTCGACGCCTCGGCTGCTGCCTTCTGCCGCGACGCTGCTGCGACTGCCTTCGCGTCTGCCGGAGAAATGAACACTACACCGTCATCGTCGCCGACGACGATATCACCGGGCTGGACGACCACGCCACTGATGGATACCGGGACGTTGATCTCGCCCGGGCCGTCCTTGTAAGGGCCGCGATGGCAGACGCCGCGTGCATAGCATGGGAAGGTGTCTTCGCGGTACGAGGCCACGTCGCGCACTGCGCCGTCGATCACCAGGCCTGCGAAGCGGCGCGATTGCGCAACGCGCTTCATGATCTCGCCCATCAGCGCGCGATCGAGGTTTCCGTCGCCATCGATGACGAGGACGTCGCCCTCGCCGCCCATCTGCAGTGCCTTGTGAATCATCAGGTTGTCACCGCTACGCACGCGTACGGTCAATGCCTGGCCAAGCAGGCGGCTGCCGGGACGATGATACGGATGGAGGCCCCACGTCCCGTTAAGTCGGAAAAGGTTGTCGCTGATGATCGAGGTGGGAAGGTTATCGAACAGCGCAACTAGGGTATCGTCGGTACGTACGCGTTCAAGAATGCGAAATCCGGGTTGTGACATGACAGTCTCCTTTTGTTGATATATCCGCGTGCCGCAGATGGCACGCATTCAGTAAGTTCTTCAGTTATTGCCCCCGACAATCTCAAGCAGCACTTCTACCGGATGCCGCAATCGCTGATCGCGGAAGCGGGCTGCCTGGCTCCGGCACGAATATCCGGTGGCCAGCAATTCGGCTTGTGGTGTCTCGCGGCCGCCGTCGATGATCTTGCCCCACGATTGTTCGAAGATGGTTCGCGAGGTAGCCGCATTGCGGGACTCGTGCCCGTAGGTTCCCGACATGCCGCAGCACCCGCTTGCTTGCGAGACCAATTGCAGTCCGGCGCGGGCAAAGGCCTGCTGCCACTGTGCGACGCTTGCCGGAACGTTGGTTTTCTCAGTGCAGTGAGCGAGCAATTGGTAGCTTTTCCCCGGACCCGGAGGCGATTGTGGCAGCACCTGCAGCAGCCATTCCTGCGGCAGCAGAACGGGCGGACAGTCCGCCGCGCCGGTCACCTTGAGGTACTCCTGCCGGTACACCAGCGTCATCGCCGGATCCAGTCCCACCAGCGGGATGCCGCTGCTCGCCAGGGTCTTCAGCAGCGCCGCATTGCGGACGGCGGCCTTCTCGAACGCGGGGAGGAAACCTTGTACCTGCAGCGGCTTGCCGTTGGGGCGGAACGGGGCGATGTAGACGGTGTGCCCGGTGCGCGTCGCCAGTTCGACGAACGCTGCCCACACCGGCGTTTCGAACCAGCGCGTGAAGGCGTCCTGCACCAGCACCACGCTGCGCAGGCGCTGCTCCGGCGTGAGCGCGTTCAGCCGTTCTGGCGTCGCCT
>JAQGMD010000425.1 GCA_028292565.1 Burkholderia sp.
CAGAACTTACGCAAGCGCTCTCGTCGCACGAACTGCAAATCGAAGCCCTGCAGCTGCAAATCCTGGCGCTGCGCCGTCACCCGTTTAGCCGCAAATCCGAGAAGCTCGACGGGCAGATCGTAAAGAAGCATCTCGTCTTGAATCTCACCGATGACGTAAGGAGCATAGTGTCCACTTAATTTGAGGTGGACACGTGCACACTCTCCCTGAGGTATCACAATCCGGCGCGGTCAGACGTCGCCGCCGTCGCGCTGGCGCACGGGGTGAATGCAAACCTGCTGCGTCGCTGGATCGCACACGAAGCAATCGGTCGCGCCGCAATCAGCGCAACTGAGTGCTGTGCGTAAGCTATCGCATGCCGGACGGCACGGAGAAGCACAATCGCGTCTTGCCGAGTTGCGCACCCGTTATCCGGATTTCAAACCGCTCCTGGCGCTGGCTTGGGAAGTAGACGACAACGCCGGAAATTCTCTTTCCGCATGTCTGCATGCTTGGGATTGGTCATCAGCCAGCCCCGGTAGCGTGGCGGCGCTGGAATCACTGGAGTCCTCTGCGTTCGCAGCCGACTTTCCAGCGCTCGCCACATCGGCTATTGGAAGGCTCGCGCCGGCCGAAGGACTTCCTTTTCCCGACTTGCCTCCAATTCCCGGCGGGCTGTCCGAGCTCACTTTCGATGAGGTCGTGGCGATCGAGCTGTCGCGCCTGTTCCTCACCTACGGGCGCTTTGACGAGACTGTTGCTTTGATGGAGGGCATTGATCGCCCATCGGCGCGTAACAACCTGGCGCTGGCGCGCTTTGCACGTGGCGAAATCCACCGAAGCACTGGCTGTCGTTGAGGCGAACTGGCGCCAGGACACGCGCAACTTGTTCGCCTTGCATCAGGTTGTACGGCTGCGACTGTGGTCCGGCGGTCGCGAGTCTGCGTTCGAATTAGGCGATGCCTTGCGCGACACGCAGCCGACGCGGGCGGAAGATGCATACGGCAAAATGTTTGGCCTGTTGCTGCTGGCTGCACATGACGAAACAATTGAAGCTTGGCACACTCTGCGGGACGCCGACATCTGGGATGAGGGCAGTGCTGTTGAAAGCTTGATGCGCGCGCATTTCGCTCGGGTAGCGGCAGTGCGCAAAGGCGAGATCGACGGTGCAAGGAAATTTTTTTCCGAGGCGCTCGATCACTGTCCTCGCAATCGCGACATGGCAGCGCGCAAGGGAGACGTGGCGTCCGCCGGGAACTGTGTAAGTCCATCCAGATGCGTGAGGAATACCACTTCAGCGAATGGCGGACGTTGCTCGTGGCCCAACGCGAAATCGCCGTGGCGGCGAAGGATATGGCAACGATGCACGATCTGGATGTGGCGCTGAAGGCGCTCAATAAACAATTCGGGTGAGGGTTAGGCCGCAACTATGCGCATATGAATTGCGGTCGGCGTCACTGACATGCGCTCCGGCTTCAATAGGTGACTGCCATAGTGCAGAGGCACTCGACGAATTCCATTTCCGCGTGTCTCCGGCTGCCGTGTACGGCCGCCTGATTCCTTAAAACGGGTAACTCACCCGAACGACTGCGAAGTTTACGCCGTCATTGGGATCTTTAATGCCACCGTTTGAAAAGTGCTGGATCTTCAAGCCTAAATCCAGATTGTTTTCGAACACATATCCGATCCCAATATGGTCGCCAAACTGAAAGCGCGTGGAAAGCTGGTTGTCGTCGTTGTCGTAAAGCTCAGACAGATAGTTTGCTCCGATCCCGGCTTCGGCGTAGAAGCCCTTCATCGTGTCCTTTTGGAAGCGGAAGACCGGGGTAATGCCAATTGAGGTGATGTTCTGGGTCTCGCCGGGGATTCCCCGGAATCGCGTACCCCGCCATTGCGCAAGGTTCAGGTCCCAGTAGCCGCTTATATGCGTGCCATTCGAGCGCCACCACTGACGTTCCCATTTCCACTGGGCGCTGACCCTCGCCATCTGAGTCCTGTCACCTGTTGCGAATTCAAACGCAGCCGAATCGAATGCATGGCTCGTAGAATTCAATCCTGCTAATCCGAAGAATGCAGCACTAGCTGCGATGGCAGCCTTACTTCCTGTCATACATGCTCTCCGTAACGATCTTATTAGTAAATTTTTGATTTACGCGAGGCTTGCGCCCGACCGGTCGCTGTTTGAAGATGTCCATATGCGCTCAAACTGGATCGCGTTTGCGTCACTATACAAGGTTCCAATTGTTCCGGTTTGCGGGAGGCGAGCGACGCGGCGTGGGTGTGCTCAACGCTTGAGCAAGCGCAAATTGGTAGCACGCCGCTCGGGCGTTCTTTTCCAGCAGATCACCATATATGGCTCTTGTCTAGGTCGCCCAGTCTCTCGCACGCTCTACCGCTCGGCGCCAGGTATGCAGGCGCTCGAGACGTTCCTGCTCTGACATGAGCGGCTCGAAGCGTCGTTCTGCCTGCCATTGCGCCGCAACTTCCTGCTGCGATTCCCAGAACCCGACAGCCAGGCCCGCCAGGTAAGCGGCGCCTGATGCTGTTGTTTCCGTGACCACCGGGCGCACTACCGGGACACCGAGCACGTCGGCTTGGAACTGCATCAACAAATCGTTGCGGACCGCGCCGCCGTCGACTCGCAATTCCTTCAGGTCGATACTGGAATCCTTTTGCATTGCGTCCAGCACGTCGGCGCTTTGATATGCAATGCTGGCGAGGGTGGCTCGTGCGATATGGGCTTTGGTGGTGCCGCGCGTCATGCCGACGATGGCTCCGCGCGCGTACGCATCCCAGTAGGGAGCGCCCAGGCCCGCAAACGCGGGGACAAACACAACGCCACCGGTGTCCGGAACGCTTGCGGCCAACGCTTCCACGTCGGACGATTGCTGGATGATGCCGAGTGCGTCGCGCAGCCATTGCACAGCCGCGCCCGCCATGAAGACACTGCCTTCGAGGATATAGTCGGATTCGCCAGGCCATTCGTTCCCCAGCGTCCAACCTATGGTGGTGACCAGGTTGTTGTGCGACGTGGCCGCTTGTTTGCCGGTATTCATCAGCATGAAGCAACCGGTGCCGTAAGTATTCTTCGCCATGCCCGGCTGGTGACAGGCCTGACCAAAAGTAGCGGCTTGCTGGTCACCGGCGACGCCCGCGATGGGAATCGGCGCGCCGAACAGGGAGGGAGCAGTCTGGCCAATTACGGCGCTGCTTGGCACGACTTGTGGCAATAGCGACGCGGGAATGCCGAGGAGGGTGAGGAGCTCTTCATCCCACTTCAGGGTATGAATATTGAATAGCAGGGTGCGAGAGGCGTTGCTGGTGTCGGTGACGTGCATGCCGCACAGCTTGAAGATCAGCCAGGAATCAATCGTGCCGAATGCCAGTTCGCCGCGCTCGGCCTTTGAGCGCGCGCCTGGAATGTGATCCAGTAGCCACTTGAGCTTCGTGCCCGAAAAATACGAATCGATCACCAAGCCGGTTTTTTGCTGGAACAGCGTCGCCTTGCCTTGCTCGCGGAACGCATCGCATACATCAGCAGTACGGCGGTCTTGCCAGACAATTGCATTTGCCAGGGGTTCGCCTGTATGGCGATCCCAAAGCACGGTGGTTTCGCGCTGGTTGGTGATGCCGATCGCCGCAACATCGGTGGCCGATATCTGGCCCTGCTTCAATACCTGTTGCGCCACACCCAACTGGCTGGTCCAGATCTCATTCGCATCATGCTCGACCCAGCCTGGTTGGGGAAAAATCTGCCGGAACTCCTGCTGCGAGATGCCGCGGATCTGTCCGGCGTGATCGAACAGGATCGCGCGGGAACTGGTAGTGCCCTGATCGAGAGCGAGGATGTATTTGGTCATGGGATGTCGACAGTGTTCACGGCATGTAGGCAGGTTCGGGACGGCCCGCGACATCGACCTTCAGTGTCAGTACGCAACCTGAAAACGGATGTTGGGCCAGCTCGTCAGCGGAGCGATTGTGGCGTGCGCTGGTGATGTACAGGGTACGTAAATCGGCCCCGCCAAACGCGATCATGGTAGGGCAACGCACGGGCAACGCTATTTCGCGCAACACATCGCCTGATGGCGACAGGCGCAAAATGCGCCCGCCTTCATACATCGCGCACCAGTAGGCGTCCTCGCTGTCGACCGCCGCACCATCAGGACGGCCTCCATATTGATGCGATTTGTCAGTGGGAAATTGCTTGAACACGCGTCCGCCGCCTGTCTGTCCGGTTACGACATCGTAGTCGTATGCGGTAATCCTGTGGGCCGTCGTATCGGCATGGTACATGGTGCGATGGTCGACGCTGAAGGCGACGCCGTTCGACACAGTCACAGGTTTGCGGGCATCACGAATGGCGCCACGTTCGACGCAAAACAAGGAGCCTAAGGCTTGGTCGCGCGGTTCGTAAATGGTGCCGACCCACAGCCGGCCAGTGGCATCGCAACGGCCGTCATTAAAGCGCACTTTTGTCGTGTCATAGGGCGGAGCAGCAATCGGAGTCAACGATCCATTACGCGTATCGAGCATTGCCAGGCCAGACCGCATTGCAACGACGATCCCGCCATCCAGGGTTCTGGCAATGCAGCCTGGCTCCGACGGAAGCGGCCAGGAGGAATGTGCGTTGCTGTCGGGATGGTGGCGATGTACGGCAAGGCCGGCGATATCGATCCAGTACAGCGCCGCCTCGTGCGGATCCCATAGCGGGCACTCTCCCAACTGCATCGGCGTGTCGAACAAAACCTGAATTTCATCCATGGATGTAAGAGTTGCTTCTTTATAATGGCAGTGCATCATTATGCAACCAAAAACTTTTTTGGCAGGAGACAGCTTGAGCCAACCTTCATCTCTATCAAGACTCGCATTCTTAGGCATCGGTTTGATGGGCAAACCCATGTCGACCCGGCTGCTGCAAGCCGGTTACCCGCTGACCGCATGGAACCGCACACGCGAAAAAGCCGAGACCCTCGCACCGTCAGGCGCCCGGGTCAGCGACACGCCGGCCGATGCCGTGCATGACGCGGAAATAGTCATCACCATGCTGGAAGCCGGGCCGATCGTCGGCGAGGTCCTCGATCTGGCGCTGCCCGCTTTACGGCCGGGCACATTGGTCATCGACATGAGTTCGACCCGTCAGGCAGAGGCCCAGGAATTCCATGCGAAGCTGCTCGCACGCGGCGTCGCCTTCATCGATGCTCCGGTGTCCGGCGGAGTGGTCGGCGCGGAAGCGGGCTCGCTTGCTATCATGGCGGGCGGCAATCCGGGCGATTTTTTGCGCGCAGAACCGATATTGAACGCCATGGGGCGGCCAACGCTGGTCGGCCCGGCCGGCTGCGGTCAGGTTGCAAAACTATGCAATCAATTGATCGTCGGCGGAACGCTTAACATCGTCGCGGAAGCGTTGCTGCTGGCACAAGCGGGCGGAGCGAATCCAGAGGCGGTCAGAAAGGCAATTCGCGGCGGATTTGCGGAAAGTCGTATCCTCGAGGTGCACGGGCAGCGTATGCTGGAACGAAACTTCATGCCTGGCGGTCAGGTCAAGAGTCAGGCCAAGGATTTGGAAAACGCGCTAATCGCGGCGGAGGCGGCTGGCGTGCGCCTGCCGGTGACGGAATTGGTCACCCAACTGTATCGCAGCATACTGCCGGAAGTGCCGAATGCAGACCAGTCGGCTGCGTTGCTTGCACTGGAGCGATTGAACCCCGGCAAGCGGCTTGGCGAAGAACCAAATAAACTACCATCCCCATAGTCACTTCATTATTAATAAACCCAAACAAGGAGACGTCATGAATTTCACTCACTGGTTATCTGTTGCGGCAACTGCCGCTTTTACTTTCGGTGCAGCCGGGGCCCAGGCGCAAGGCTACCCAAACAAGCAGATCACACTGGTAGTGCCTTTTGCTGCCGCAGGTACAACCGACATCGTCGCGCGAGCAGTCGGTGCCGAGCTGACTAAAGCATTGGGACAGCAAGTGATCATCGATAACCGTCCGGGCGCGGGTGGCAACATCGGCTCGGCGATCGTGGCCAGGGCAGCGCCTGACGGCTATACCTTGTTGATGGGCACCGTCGGCACGCACGCCATTAACCAGGCGCTGTATGCCAAGATGCCCTACGACACCGTCAAGGATTTTGCGCCTGTTACTCTGGCTGCCGCTGTGCCGAATGTGCTGGTAGTCAACCCGGCCTTCGCAGACAAGCACAATATCACCGACGTCAAGAGCTTCATCAAGTACCTGAAAGCCAATCCGGGCAAGACCAACATGGCTTCCAGCGGCAACGGCACCTCAATTCATCTGGCGGGTGAATTGTTCAAGACGCAAACCAAGACCTTCATGGTGCACATTCCGTATCGCGGCTCGTCGCCTGCATTGACGGACCTGGTTGGCGGTCAGGCTGACGTAATGTTTGATAACCTGCCTTCGTCGATGGGCTTTATCAAGGCCGGGAAGTTGCGTGCAATCGCCCTTACCAGCGCCAAGCCGTCGTCCGCGTTGCCGGGCGTTCCAACCATTGCGCAGTCTGGTGGCGAGCTAGCCAATTTCGAAGCGAGTTCCTGGTTTGGCATCCTGGCGCCGGCCGGTACGCCAAAAGAAATCGTGGACAAGCTCCAGCAGGAAGTCGCGAAAGCACTTTCGAGCCCCGCAGTAAAGGAAAAGCTGGTTGCGCAGGGCGCGGATCCGGTTGGGAACACGCCTGAGCAGTTCGCCGCGCATATCCAGGCCGAGTCGAAGAAATGGGCAAAAGTGGTCAAAGACTCCGGCGCAAAAGTGGATTGATCGCAATCGCATCGGCCCATAGCAAGACCCTTCCTGCGCTTGCCGCGGGAAGCGGCATAACTCACACGGCAATGCTGCGTGTGTCGCAACACCTGATTTCCTCCCTTAGTGCCCCCGGATAGATTTGTCTTATGACCTCTACGTCCCAAGAACGCACCGACTGGCGCGCCGTTTGGCGCTTGATCAAGCCCTACTGGAGCTCGGAGGAAAAGTGGAGGGCGCGCGGATTGCTGGCTACCGTAATCGCGTTGGCGCTCGGGATGGTCTATCTGAATGTGCTGTTCAACGGATGGAACCGCGACTTTTATAACGCCCTGGAAAACAAGGATTTCACTGAGTTCAAGGCGCAGTTATGGCGCTTTTCGTATCTTGCCTTCATTTACATCGCGGTCGCTATCTACCGGATTTACCTGACACAGGCGCTCGAAATTCAGTGGCGAGCGTGGATGACGCGCCAATACATGGATGAGTGGCTGGCCAATCAGGCCTATTATCGTATTGAGCAAACCCGCAGCGCGGACAATCCGGACCAACGGATTGCGCAGGACCTCGACTTGCTTACGAGGGGCACGCTTACCTTGTCGCTCGGGCTGCTGTCGAGCGTCGTCACCCTGGTATCTTTCATCGGCATTTTATGGTCAGTGAGCGGACCGCTGTCGTTCATGTTTGGATCGCGGCAATGGACCATATCCGGTTATATGGTGTGGTTCGCCATCGCCTATGCCGGCATAGGTTCGCTGCTGGTCTGGTGGATCGGCAAATCGCTCGTGCAGCAGAATTTCAACCAGCAGCGCTTTGAGGCCGACTTCCGGTTTGGGTTGATTCGTATTCGCGAAAACGCGGAGCCTGTTGCGCTGTACCACGGGGAGTCGCAGGAACGTGCGAACCTGAACGCTCGCTTCGAGCGCATCCGCAAGAATTGGTGGGGCATCATGCGCACCACCAAGCGATTAAATGTCGCCGCCACGTTCTATGCACAGTTCGCCATCATCTTCCCCTTTCTGGTCGGTGCGCCGCGTTATTTTTCGGGTGCGATTCCGCTCGGCGGCCTGATGCAGATCAGCTCCGCATTCGGTCAGGTGCAGGACGCGTTGTCGTGGTTTATCGAAGCCTTTAGCGCAGGCGGCGAAAACTCATTGCCTGCCTGGAAAGCCAGCGTGAACCGGCTTGCCGGCTTTCACGCGGCGGTGGACGTGGCGCGCAACCAGGTTTCCGGCATCAACGTCGAACGCAACAACGTGGACGCTATTTTGCTCGACAATCTTGTGCTCGCGCTGCCAAACGGTGAGCCATTGACCGAGCCCCTGTCCGGCGAAATTCATCGCGGGCAGCGCATCCTTGTGATGGGGCCATCCGGTTGCGGCAAGTCGACGCTGTTCCGCGCAATTGCGGGCATCTGGCCTTACGGTTCGGGCGCCGTCGAAATTCCGCGCGATGCGCGACTTCTGTTTGTGCCACAAAAAAGCTATCTGCCGCTCGGTACGCTGCGTGTGGCGATTGCCTATCCGGCATCCGGTGCCGCGTATACGGACATGGCGATCCGGCACTATCTCGATTTGTGCCGGCTGCCGCACCTGAAGGATATGCTCGACCATTCGGACAACTGGAGTCAGCGCTTTTCGCCTGGCGAGCAGCAACGGCTGTCGTTCGTGCGCGTATTTCTCGCGCGTCCCGAAATCCTGTTCCTCGACGAGGCGACCAGTGCGCTCGATGCTGAGACCGAAGAATCGCTGTATGAGTTGATCTTGCGGGAATTGCCGGGCGCCGCGGTCATCAGCATCGCGCACCGCGAAGTTGTTGCAAAATACCATCAGGTCCGCTGGCAATTTGCTCGTGTAAATGTCCGCGAGGCAGAAATGGCCGACTTCGCGGATCCTCCGCGCTATACAATCCAGCGATCTCAAATAGTCAAGCTGGCAGAGGCATAAGCGATGGGTAGCAGCGCTGCCTTCACAGCCGGCATTGCCGCCGGACGGTGTTTTTATAACAATATGAATAAACTGGTTGTTTCATTGGCGATGCTGGCCGCCCTCGCCGGGTGCGCGCATCGTTCGGGGGAGAAGGCGCACGACCCGAGCGCCAAACAGGCGCGGCTGGACTCAAAACTCGCTGTTTTTTCCTCCTATCCGCCCGGCGGTTTGCCTATCGAATGGGAGCCGATGATCATCTTGCGGACCAAGAAGCTGACCGACTATCAACTCGTTACAGACCGGGGGCGATCGGTGCTGCATGCCAAATCGTCGAGCGCCGCATCAGGGCTGATACACCATGTGAACGTCGATCCGCTAAAGAACCCGTGGCTCAACTGGAAGTGGAAAGTCGACAAGCTGATCAAGACCGCCGACAACACCCAGCGCGCCACCGAAGACTCGGCGGTGCGCATAGTCCTCGGGTTTGACGGCGACAAGGACGCGTTGCCGTTCACAGACCAGATCATGTTTGAAACCGCAAAGGTATTGACCGGCCGTGATGTCCCCTACGCGACGCTGATATACATCTGGGAAAACAAGGCGCCGGTCGGAACCGTCATCCCCAATAGCCGCAGCGGACGGATTCAGAAGCTGGTCGTGTCCAGCGGGCCGGAGGGGACCGGGCAATGGCGCGAGTTCACGCGCAATATCGTCGAGGACTACGAGCAGGCGTTCGGCGAGAAACCGGGCAGGCTGATCGGGGTCGGGGTCCTGACCGATACCGATAACACCGGGGAAACAGTGGAAGCCTGGTATGGTGATATTCGCCTGCTGCGCGAGCGGCGCTGATCTTATTCCCTAAGCAGATACGTTTCAGCCAACCGCACCCAGTAGGTCGCCCCAATCGGTAACAGATCATCATTGAAGTCATAGCTTGGGTTGTGCAAATTGCACGGCCCCAGTCCGTGCCCCGTGTCGCGGTGCATGCCATCGCCATTCCCAATGAAGACGTAGCATCCCGGTTTCTCCTGCAGCATGAATGCGAAGTCTTCCGCGCCCATCGTCGGTTCGACCGCGACATCGACATTTTGCGCTCCGACTACGGCCTGCAACACCTGGACTGCGAACGCCGTCTCTTTCACGTGATTGATCAGCGGCGGGTAATTCCGTTTGAATCGGAAATCGACTTGCGCATCGAACGCTGCGGCGGTGTGTTCCGCAATAGCGTGCATGCGTCGCTCGATCAGGTCGAGTACGTCGGTTGTGAAGGTGCGAACTGTGCCAATCAGGGTGGCTTCATCCGGGATGACGTTGGTCGCGCTGCCGGCATGAATCTGAGTGATCGATAGTGCCGCTGTATCGATCGGATTCTTGTTCCTGGTGACAATGGTTTGCCAGCCCTGTGCAATCTGGATCGCCACCATGATCGGATCTATGCCTTTATGCGGCTGTGCGGCATGGGCGCCTTTCCCTTTCACGATCACTTCAAATTCGTTGGACGACGCCATCATGGGCCCCGGCCTCACGCCGAACGTGCCGACCGCAATGCCTGGCCAATTGTGCATGCCGAAGACGGCGTCCATCGGGCATCTGGTGAACAGGCCGTCATCCATCATGCGCTTGGCGCCACCGCCGCCTTCTTCCGCCGGCTGGAAAATCACGTACACGGTGCCGTCAAAATTACGATGCTGCGACAGGTAGTGCGCCGCCCCCAGCAGCATGCCCATATGGCCATCGTGACCGCAGGCGTGCATCTTGCCGTCGTGCCGGGATGCATGGGGAAAGCGGTTGATCTCCTGTACCGGCAACGCATCCATGTCAGCGCGCAGTCCGACAGCGCGCTTGCTGTCGCCGTTTTTGATGACGCCGACGACGCCGGTACCTCCCATCCCGCGCATGACTGGAATACCCCACTCGGCAAGCTTCCCTGCAATTACGTCGGAAGTGCGGCGCTCTTCAAAGCAGAGTTCGGGGTGAGCATGGATGTCGCGGCGAATTTGCCGGAGTTCCGAATGGAATTGGATGATAGGGTCGATTAGTTTCATATTCTGCTCCACAACTTTTGGAGGCTCTCTATGTTGCGCTGTGCCATGGTTATTGGGCCAAGTCTATCTTACGCCAGTTTCCCTAAGGGCCATTGTAGAAGCTATGTCAAACTAAAGTGACCCGAGATTGACGCAGATTTTGTTGTCGGCATTCTGGCGGATGATTTACAGTACGTAAAAGTACCTTTCAACCGATCGATTTTGGGGCTGCATCATGACGACTTCCATAGTCCGCGCCACCTGTCCGCACGATTGTCCCGACACCTGTGCGCTGCTGGTAACCGTACAGGACGGAGTCGCTACCGAAGTCCGCGGCGACCCGGATCATCCGACTACCGCCGGCGTGCTATGCACCAAGGTGTCGCGGTATACCGAACGCACCTATCACAAGGAGCGTCTGCTGCATCCGATGAAGCGGGTCGGCAAAAAGGGCGAAGGGAAGTTTGTCCGCATCAGTTGGGACGAAGCGCTCGATCTCATTTCGGGTCGTCTGAAGGCGATCGCCGCGCGCGACCCGCAATCGATTCTGCCGTACAGCTATGCCGGTACCATGGGCCTGGTGCAGGGCGAATCGATGGCGGCGCGCTTTTTCCACAAACTCGGAGCCTCTTTCCTTGATCGTACCATTTGCGCAAAGGCCGGCGGCGTCGGATACAGCTACACGATCGGCGCGCGTATCGGCACCGACCTGGAGCAATTCCAGAACGCCCGGCTGATCCTGATCTGGGGCGGCAATCCGATCGCCTCCAACCTGCATTTCTGGATGCGGGCTCAAGAGGCGAAGCGTCGCGGGGCGAAACTGATCGCCATTGATCCGTATCGCTCGCTCACTGCGGAAAAATGTCATCAGCATATCGCGCTCATGCCGGGCACCGACGCCGCGCTCGCGCTTGGCATGATGCATGTGCTGATTGCAGAAGACTTGCTGGACGAAGACTATATCGCTCGATATACGGTCGGATTCGAGCAATTGAAGGAGCGGGTCGGTGAGTGGACTGCGCAGCGTACGGCCGACATTTGCGGCATCAGTGTCGAAGAAGTGGAACAACTTGCGCGTGAATACGGCGCAGCTGCACAGCGTGGCGAACCGGTGGCGATTCGCGTCAATTACGGATTACAGCGCGTACGTGGAGGCGGCACGTCAGTTCGCAATATAGCCTGTCTGCCGGCCCTGGTGGGCGCATGGCGTCATGCTGGTGGCGGCATTCAACTATCGTCCTCTGATACTTTTCCAAAGAATACCGGAGCCCTGCAGCGTCCCGACCTTCTGCCGCCGGGACCGCTGCCGCGCACCATCAACATGAGCACCATCGGCGACGACCTGCTGCGAGAACCGTCGGCGGAATTTGGCCCCCGGATTGAAGCGCTGATCGTCTACAACTCCAACCCTGTCGCGGTCGCCCCGGAATCTGCAAAAGTGGCGCAGGGTTTTGCGCGTGAAGACCTGTTCACGGTAGTGCTCGAGCATTTCCAAACCGACACCGCCGACTACGCCGATGTGCTGTTGCCCGCAACGACGCAGCTCGAGCATGTGGACATCCATGCAACCTATGGCCATTTGTACATGATGGCGAACAATGCAGCGATTGCACCGCTCGGT
Source organism: Burkholderia sp. (assembly GCA_028292565.1). The sequence continues at coordinate 12,317 of JAQGMD010000425.1, forward strand.
GAAGCCAGGCCGAACACCGAAATATTTCGGCTGCTTGCGGCACGAATGGGTTTTGACGATGCATGCTTCAAGGAGAGCGACGACCAGATCGCAGCGCAGGCATTCAATAAAAACAACGCGCACGCCGTTCACTTCGACTGGGACTCGCTGAAGCAAAAAGGTTGGCAAAAACTGAATGCACCCGACGCGCCGTTTGCCTATGGTGGCTTCCCTACGCCCTCAGGGAAGTGTGAGTTCTACAGTGAGCAGATGGAGGCGGATGGCTTCGATCCCCTGCCAACCTACATCGCGCCTTACGAATCATTGGCGACTAATCAAGAGTTGGGAAAACGATATCCGCTCGCGATGATTTCTCCTCCCGCCCGGAACTTCCTCAACTCATCGTTCGTCAATGTGCAGAGCCTTCGAAATACCGAAGGCGAACCGCATCTTGACATTCATCCTATTGACGCTGCGAACCGCGGCATCGAGAATGGTGAGCAGGTGAGGATTTATAACGGACGTGGATCATTTGTCGCGAAAGCACGCGTGACTGATCGAGCGCGACAGGGACTGGTTGTCGGTTTGTCCATCTGGTGGAAGAAGTTCGCAGCGGATGGCAAGAACGCCAACGAAGTCACGAGTCAGCGCCTTACCGATATGGGAAATGCTCCAACCTTTTATGACGTGCTTGTCCAAGTAGAGAAGGTGCAAATCAGGACATGAAAAAGAAGTGGCGCATTGTTGCATTCTGCAGCGCGATCGCCTTGATAGGCGGTTGCTCCCAACTAGGGTACTTCGTACAAGCGGCGCACGGGCAGTTCACTCTGCTTTCCGAAGCGAAACCGATCGACGACTGGTTGGCCGATCCTGCGGTCGGCGACAAGCTGAAGGGCAAGCTGACCAAGGTCAGGGAAATCCGGCGCTTCGCCGCGCGCGAACTTGGATTGCCTGACAACGGTACATTCACCACCTATGCCGACCTGAAGCGTCCGTTCGTGATGTGGAACGTGGTGGCGACGCCGGAGCTGTCGCTGGAACCGATGCAGTGGTGCTTCCCGGTTGCCGGTTGTGTCAACTACCGCGGCTACTACAGCAAGGAAGAAGCGCAGGCCTATGCTGCGCAATTGCGCCGTGAGCATTTCGACGTTCAGGTGGGAGGAGTGCCCGCTTACTCGACGCTCGGTTATTTCAACGATCCGGTGCTGTCGACTTTCATTCAATACCCTGAAGGCGAACTCGCGCGCCTCGTATTCCATGAGTTGGCACATCAAGTCGCCTATGCGCCTGGCGATTCGCGCTTCAACGAATCGTTCGCCGTCGCGGTCGAAGAAGCGGGCATCGAGCGCTGGATGTCGAAGCATGGCGATGAAAAGATGCGCAAGGCTTACACCGAATACGAAGGTCGCAAGCAAGATTTCCTCGCGCTGTTGCTGAAGACCCGCAAGGCGCTGGAGGCGAACTACGAGCGGGACGCCAACGACAGTGAGAAGAGAAAGCAGAAGGAACTGATATTCCAGGATCTGCAGGCCGAGTACCAGATTCTGAAAGCCTCCTGGGGTGGGTATAGCGGCTACGATCGCTGGTTCGCTGAGCCGCTATCGAACGCGCATCTTTCAGCGATTGCGACATACCATGATTTCGTACCGGGATTTCGCGCGCTGCTGCTGCAAGAAAAAAGCTTTGGCCAGTTTTATGGAGCGGTGCGAAAGCTTGCATCGCTCGACAAGTCGGAGCGGCGGTTGCGCCTGACCAAAATTGCACATTCAGATCCGGTCGCGGGAAGTGAGACATCGGCGACCGTAACGCGCTGAAGCTTGCGCGATTTACCAGTCCTTTCAAAAGCAGGCCTTCGCGCCTGCTTTTTTCATTTCGATCCGCCGTGGAGGGCAAGTGCGATGTTGCATTGCAATATGCACTGCCATTCAGAGTTTCCCCGGATATAGTGCAAACTACTTGCACGGGAACGCTGCGCCCGATAGCATCTGGAGTTGAAAAAAAAGAATCGACCGTTCGATTTTCGGTGCCGGACGATCGGAATAATCCATAACAATCAAACAGAAACATGAGGAAGACGATGGAAAAAATCTGGCTCAAATCGTATCCCGAGGGGGTACCGGCGGAAATCGATTACACGCAATACCGATCATTGGTTCACCTGATGGAAGAAGCGTTCCGCAAGTACGCATCGCGCAATGCGTATGTGTGCATGGACAAGTTTCTGACCTATGCGCAGGTGGACGAATATTCGAAGAAGCTGGGCGCGTGGCTACAGGGCAGGGGGCTGAAAAAAGGGGCGCGGGTCGCGATCATGATGCCGAACGTGCTGCAGTATCCGATCGCCATTGCGGGCATCCTGCGTGCAGGTTATACGGTAGTCAACGTGAATCCGCTGTACACGGCGCGCGAGTTGGAGCACCAGCTCAAGGACTCCGGCGCCGAAGCGATCATCATCCTTGAAAACTTCGCCACTACGCTGGAGCAGGTGATCGCCAAAACCAATGTCAGACATATCGTCGTTGCCAGCATGGGGGAGATGCTGGGCGGCCTCAAAGGCGTGATAGTCAACTTCGTCGTGCGCAATGCGAAGAAGAAGGTCCCCGCGTTCCAGCTTCCGAATGCGGTGCGCTTCAAGAAAGCGCTGGCGGACGGGGCGGGCATGAGCCTGAAGCCGGTCGAACTGGGACAGGACGATGTCGCGTTCCTGCAGTACACCGGCGGCACCACCGGCATATCCAAGGGCGCAACGCTCAGCCATCGCAACGTGATTGCCAACGTGCTGCAAAACGAAGCCTGGGCGCAGCCCGTGCTGCAGAAGGAGCCGAAGGTCGAGGCATTGACCATCGTCTGCGCGCTGCCGCTTTACCATATCTTCGCACTGACCGCCTGCTGCCTGTTCGGCACCCGTATGGGCGCGATGAACATCCTCATCCCCAACCCGCGCGATATCGGAGGCTTCATCAAGGAGCTGGCGAAGTACAAGTTCAACATGCTGCCGGCTGTGAACACGCTATACAACGGCTTGTTGAACCATCCGGATTTCGCCAAACTCGATTTCTCCGGGCTCAAGGTCTGCAACGGCGGCGGCATGGCGGTGCAGAAGGCAGTGAATGACAAATGGCTTAAGGTGACCGGCCACCCGATCGTGGAAGGCTACGGCTTGTCTGAAACCTCACCGGTGGCAACGGCGAATCCGCCCGGTCGCGACGAATTCACCGGCTCTATCGGCCTGCCGATTCCTTCTACCGATATCGCTATTCTGGATGACGCCGGCAACGAGGTTCCGCTCGGCCAGCCGGGCGAGATTGCCATACGCGGACCGCAGGTAATGGCTGGCTACTGGAACCGCCCGGATGAGACTGCGAAAGTCATGACACCTGACGGCTTCTTCAAATCGGGCGACATCGGTGTGATGGACGAGCATGGCTACGTCAAGATCGTCGACCGCAAAAAAGACATGGTGCTGGTATCGGGCTTCAATGTGTATCCCAACGAAATTGAAGGCGTGGTTGCCATGCATCCCGGCGTGCTCGAAGTCGCCTGTATCGGTGTGCCGGACGCCAACTCTGGTGAAGTGGTCAAGCTGTTCGTTGTGCGCAAGGATCCGTCGTTGACGGTCGAACAGTTGATGGACTACTGCAAGGAACAGTTCACCGGCTACAAGCGGCCAAAATACATCGAGTTCCGCGACGAACTGCCCAAGACCAACGTGGGCAAGATCCTGCGGCGTGAACTGCGGGATGAGAAAAAGGCGGCGTGACGCTGTTCACTCCTGATTGAAAAACCGCCTGCATGTCAGGCGGTTTTTTTATGAGGTTCCCACCGCTCCGGCGCGGCCGTCTTCGACTATAAAACTCGCAAGCGTCGACAAGCCTGAGTCTTCCCGTCGTACATCATCCAGTGCCCGGAAATGTGCGGTGGTCCGTGCCGGCGTCACTTCCATGATCACGAAGCCACGCCGATCGCTGCGTCCATATTTGATATGCGGGTTCTGCGCGACGTATCGATCGGTTCGCGCCTGTCCTGGAGAGCTGGATGTGATCGACGTGCCGCAGAACTCCGTCGCAATGACCGGGTTTTCCACAGAGGTCCCCCGGTTGAAATCCTGCTTCAGGTCCGCCGCGTAAAAGGTGTGTACATCACCCGATATCACAATCGGGTTAGCGGGACGGTGTTCGACCAGGCTTTCGAAAAGGCGTTTGCGCGCCGCCGGATAGCCATCCCAGCCGTCCGTCCAGAAGCGTCCGTCATCCGACCCTGCAATCGGCAACTGACTGTTTTGCGCCATCAGTGTCTGCTGCGCCAGGATGTTCCATTTTGCCTCCGACGAGGAAAATCCGTTTGCCAGCCACGTCTCCTGCTGCTTGCCGAGTAGCGAGCGTCCCGATTCGAGCCGTTCTGTACAACCTGACGTAACCGAGTTCGAGCCACCGCGTCCCGCCCTCGGGCAGGCCTGATAGGAGCGATATTGACGGTTGTCGATGACGTGAAACCGCGCCAGCTTTCCCCAATCGTAGCGGTCGTACATGCGCAGATGCGCATAGCGGTTGGCGCCGTCGGGCAATGCCGGCAAGCGTATCGGCATATGTTCGTAAAACGCCTGGTAAGCGGCTGCGCGGCGCATCAGAAAATTTGTATCCAGCCGTTCATCGCGATCGTTGCCGTAATCGTTCGCGACCTCATGGTCGTCCCAGGTCACAATCCATGGCGCGACTTGGTGCGCAGCCTGTAAATGCGGATCGGATTTGTACTGCGCATAACGCGAGCGGTATTCGTTCAGCGTGACGCTTTCGTTACTGCGGTTGCGGGGAGAGCCTGGGTGCGCAAGATGATATTCGCCCCATTCGTAAATGTAGTCACCGAGAAATGCAATCAGGTCAGGCGCCGCCGCCGCAATATGGCGGTGCGCAGCATAGTGTCCAAATTCCCAGTGTTGGCAAGACGCGAATGCAAAGTGCAGCAATGACGGCATTGCGTCCGCTGCCGGCGCGGTGCGCGTGCGTCCCACCGGGCTGACGGCGTCGCCCACGATGAAACGGTACCAGTACCAGCGGTCGGGGCGCAATCCGGTAACGTCCACATGCACGCTGTGTGCCAACTCGGGCATCGCGGTGGCCTTCCCCTTTGCCGCTATGCGTTTGAATGCGTCGTCCTCCGCGATCTCCCATCCCACCGCCATCGGCGTAGGCTGGACAAATTGCGGGTCGATCGGGTCCGGCAGAATCCGCGTCCACAAAACGACGCTGGTTGGCCGCGGAGAGCCCGACGCAACGCCGAGGCTGAATGGATACGATTTAATGCGCGCGCGCACGGTCGCGGGAAGCGTCGTTGCGAGCGATGCCAATGACAGCAGACGCCCGGAGTGGACCAGAAACATTCTGCGCTCAGGTTGCATCAGGCACCTCTATACCTTTGATGACAAAAGGTAGGCACTACGCGCCGCCCGCAGCTTCGCCGGTGAGCGCGGACAGCGGTGGGATCGGACGAGGTTTGCGATTGCCATCGGTGGCCACGTAGGTCAGTGTCGCTTCCGTTACCTTGACGGTTTCCGCTTGCAATCGTTTGCGTTCGGCAAAGACCTCGACATTGACCGTAATCGTGGTGTTGCCAACTTTCACAACCTCTGCATAAAACGACAACAGGTCGCCGACGAACACCGGATGTTTGAAGAGAAAGGAATTGACTGCGACCGTCGCCACGCGGCCGTTGGCGCGGCGTGTCGCCGGCAGTGAACCTGCTATATCGACTTGTGCCATGATCCAGCCGCCAAATACGTCGCCATGCACGTTGGCGTCGGCCGGCATCGGCATTACCCGCAACTCCGGCATTTTTCCTGCCGGGAGGCACGTCTGATTATTACTTGTCATCTTGCTTTCTCCTGCATGGTGATCGCTACCAATCAATATTGAGTAACGCGCTAAGCTACAATCGATAAAGTTGAAGCATAAACGATCCTGAACCAATTCCCTTTCCCGCCATGCGACGCCATCCCGTTTCTTCCCCCGAACCCGCTGCAAATCAAGGCACGCGCAACGACTGGGCAACATTAAAGACGCTTCTTCCCTATTTGTGGGCCTACAAGTGGCGAGTGCTGCTGGCCCTCATCTTCCTGATCGGCGCCAAGGTCGCCAATGTCGGCGTTCCGCTGGTCCTGAAGCAACTGGTCGATCGGATGACGCTCAGCCCGGACAATCCGCAGACGTTGCTCGTGTTGCCGATCGGTATATTGATCGCGTATGGCGCGCTGCGCTTCTTCACTACATTGTTCACCGAGTTGCGTGAATTCGTGTTCGCCAAGGTTACGCAAAGCGCGGTGCGCACCATCGCATTGCAAGTTTTTCGCCACCTCCATGCACTGTCGTTGCGCTTTCACCTGAATCGCCAGACTGGCGGCATGACGCGCGATATCGAACGCGGGACTCGTGGTATCTCGTCGCTGGTGTCGTACACGCTGTATAGCATCCTGCCGACTCTGGTTGAGATCACGCTGGTAATCGGCTACCTGGTATGGAATTACGATATCTGGTTCGCGGTGATCACCTTTGGCGCGCTGGTTATATATATCGCGTACACCGTGATCGTGACAGAGTGGCGAACGCATTTCCGCCGCACCATGAATGACCTCGATTCCAAGGCCAACATCAAGGCAATCGACTCACTCATCAACTACGAGACGGTCAAGTACTTCGGCAATGAAGACTATGAAGCGCGGCGCTATGATCGCAGCCTCGAAAGCTGGGAAAGCGCAGCAGTAAAGTCGCAGACTTCGCTGTCGCTCTTGAATAGCGGCCAGTCGCTGATCATTGCTGTTGCGGTTACCCTTATTCTGTGGCGCGCGACGCAAGGTGTCATCGACGGCACGATGACGCTGGGCGACCTGGTGCTGGTTAACGCCTTCATGATCCAGTTGTACATCCCGCTGAATTTCCTTGGCGTGATTTACCGCGAAATCAGGCAAAGCCTGGCCGACACCGACCGCCTGTTTACATTGCTCGACCAGCATCGCGAAGTCGCCGACGCGCCGCACGCGCGGCCTTTGGCAGTGCGTGGCGCCGAGGTCAGCTTTTCACGTGTCGATTTCAGCTATGAATCGAAACGGCAAATCCTGTTTGACGTCGATTTCAAAATCCCGGCCGGCGGCACCACCGCGGTGGTGGGGCACAGCGGCTCCGGAAAATCAACGCTGTCGCGGCTGCTGTTTCGCTTTTACGATATCA
>JAQGMD010000464.1 GCA_028292565.1 Burkholderia sp.
CACTATTCTCATGCGGCACCAGGCCCTCTTCCATGCCGGTGATGAACACGGCGTCGAATTCCAGTCCCTTGGCCGAATGCACCGTCATCAATTGCATCGCATCCTGACCGGCCTGCGCCTGATTGTCGCCCGCTTCCAGCGAGGCATGCGACAGGAACGCGGATAGCGGCGACATCACTTGCGGCAATGGTGCGTCGGCATCCAGTATTTCGATGCCGTCGTCGGTGGTGATCGCGGCGCCGGCTGGCGCCTGCGTTTTCGGGCCGAGCAGCGCCGGCGCATCCATGCCGAATCCTTCTTCGGACACGAACAGGGTTGCCGCGCTGACCAGTTGCTCGAGGTTTTCGATGCGATCGGCGCCTTCCTTCTCGTTGCCGTAATGCGCAATCAGCTTGCTCATTTCCAGCACCGTATCCACCATTTCCGGCAGCGGCAGATGCTGGGTTTCGAAGCGTGCGCCTTCGATCAGCTTGATGAATGCGCCAAGCGAACTGCCGGATTTTCCGGCGACATAAGGCACCGCCGCATACAGCGAAATGCCATATTGCCGCGCCGCGTCCTGCAACTGTTCGATCGAGCGTGCGCCGATCCCGCGCGTCGGAAAATTCACCACGCGCAGGAACGCGGAATCGTTGTGCGGGTTATCCATCAGCTGCAGGTAAGCGATCGCATGCTTGACCTCGGCGCGCTCGAAGAAACGCTGCCCGCCGTACACCCGATACGGAATGCCGGCCGAAAACAGCGCATGCTCGATCACGCGCGACTGCGCATTGGATCGATACAGCACCGCAATTTCGCTGCGCGCGGCGCCTTCATTGATCAGGCTCTTCGCTTGTTCAATGATCCATTGTGCTTCTTGCAGGTCGTTGCTAGCCTCATAAATCCGCACCGGTTCGCCATGGCCGGCATCGGTACGCAGATTCTTGCCGAGCCGCTTGGTATTGTTGGCGATGAGCGTATTGGCGGTATCGAGAATATGGCCATGCGAGCGGTAGTTCTGCTCCAGCTTGATCAGGTTCTCGACACGGAATTCGCGCTCGAACGCGATCATGTTGCCGACGTTCGCACCGCGAAATGCGTAAATGCTCTGGTCATCATCGCCGACCGCGAACACGGCATTGCTTTCGCCGGCCATCAGCTTGAGCCAGTTGTATTGCAGGTTATTCGTATCCTGGAACTCGTCCACCAGGATGTGCCTGAAACGCCCCTGGTAGTGTTCGCGCAAAGGCTGGTTCCTGCTCATCAATTCATACGTGCGCAACAACAATTCCGCGAAGTCGACTACGCCTTCGCGTTGGCACTGCTGGTCGTACAGTTCATACAGCTCGACCATTCTCTGGTTGAACTGGTCATAAGCCTCGACATCCTTCGGACGCAGGCCTTGATCCTTGGCGCCGTTGATGAAATACATCAGGGTGCGCGGCGGGTATTTTTCGTCATCGACATTGTGCGCTTTGAGCAAGCGCTTGATTGCCGAGAGCTGATCCGCCGAATCGAGGATCTGGAAGGTTTGCGGCAGGGCTGCGTCACGATAATGCGCGCGCAGCAGGCGATTGCACAAACCGTGAAACGTCCCGATCCACATGCCGCGCGTGTTGATCGGCATCATCGCCGACAAGCGCGTCATCATCTCCTTCGCCGCCTTGTTGGTAAACGTCACGGCAAGCACGCCGCCGGGCGAAACCTGTCCGGTCTGGATCAGCCATGCAATACGGGTGGTCAATACACGGGTCTTGCCAGACCCGGCCCCGGCGAGAATCAGGGCGGGCTGTGCTGGGAGGGTGACGGCGGCGAGTTGTTCGGGATTGAGGTTGTGGAGAAGATTTTGCATCCGGAGATTATAGCCCTGCGGATGTCTTCTTTGCCGCTATATCGAGCCGGGAACACCTGATTCAGGAGCCGGGCGCCATGGCAAATCGACAGGCTTGCCATCGGGGAATTTCGTAGCGACTACGCTGATGTCCGCACTACCATCATGCTGCAATATTGGCGTTCGACGGAACAGTTGCTGGCTTACGCGAAAAATCGCAATGCGTCGCATCTGCCGGCATGGAAAGCATTCAATCTGGCAGTCGGCACCAGCGGCGATGTCGGCGTCTGGCACGAAACCTATTCCATATCGCCAGGCCGTTACGAAAATATCTACGTCAATATGCCGACCTTCGGACTTGGCAAAGCCGGCAAGCTGCTACCGGCATCCGGCGTCAGGAAAAACGCGGCGGATCGCATGCAACTTCGCGAGCGCGAATAATGCGGCCAAGCGGCGGTGTCATTCGTCGCGAAACAAGTTTGCAAATCCGCGCGCAGCGGCTTCAGGGTCCTGCGCCAGATACACGCTGCTGATCGCAGCGACCATATCGGTTCCATGCGCGACCAGCGGTACTGCGTTCTCCTGTGTCATTCCCCCAATTACACAGTTCGGCACTGGAATCTCGGCCTTCGCCTGCGCCACGATCTGCGGTTGCGTGGTGACCTCGTATTTTTTTACCCGGGACGGATAGAAGCCGCCAAACGCGACATAGCTGGCACCGGAGCGATGGGCATCGCGCGCCATTTCCATGCTGCCGTAGCACGAAGCGCCGACGATCTTCCGCGGACCGAGTGCGGCGCGCACCTTCGCGACCGACTCATCGGTGCCCCCGACGTGCACACCATCGGCATTCAATTCAAGACAGAGGTCAACAAAATCATTGACGATGAACGGGCGCTCATATTTACGGCACAACGCCAGCAGGTGCGTCGCCTGCTCCCTGCGCAGTTCCGGGCCGGCAGTTTTGTGGCGATACTGCACCAGAGCAGCTCCGCCGCGCAAACCGCACTCCGTCACCGCGAGCAGTTTGTGTGTGTCATCCCAATCAGGCGTGACAAGATAGAGTCCTTTCATGCTTCGTCCTTGAAAATTGAAACCCATCGGTTGGGAATGCGCTGACCGTCCGCAATCGCGTAGGAAGACAGGAGCGCCTGATGGCAATACGCCTGTGCATCGGCGATAGCCTGTTCCACCGGTTCGCCGGTGGCGAGCAAGGCAGCAATGGCCGACGCCAACGTACAGCCGGTGCCATGAAAGCTGCCGTCTATCCGCGGCCACGTCCAGGTATGCGTGTCGCCATGTATGCTGAACCAGCGATTCACCACCTCGGGGCCGGACCCATGCCCGCCTTTGATGAGCAGGTGTTCACAATGGCGCAGCAAGATATCAACCTGCGTGTCGAGCCTCCGGTCACCTGCGCAAAGCGCGGCGGCCTCCGGCAGGTTAGGTGTGATGATGGTCGCCACATCCACTAATGGCGCAATGGCCTGCACCGCATTTTCCGTCGATAGCGCATCGCCGTGACCGCTGGCGAGCACCGGATCGAGCACGACAGGCAAGCGGCCGTTTTTCTGCCTGAGTTGCCGTATCAGCCCGGCGATCATTTCGGCATTGGCGCGGTTCCCGACTATGCCGATCTTGATCGCGGCAATGTCGATCTTGCCCATTAATGCCAGCGCCTGCTGCTGCACCATCGCCGCCGGCATCGGATGAACATTGAAGACCCGGTCATTGTCCTGCACCGTCAAGGCGGTGATGACCGTGAGAGGATGCGCGCCGAGTGCGGAAACCGCCTGCACGTCGGCTTGCAGTCCGGCCCCGCCGCTGGGGTCGGAGCCGGAGAATATCAGCACACTCGGCCGATTCACCGAACGCGTCCTTCCATCGGTGAAGACGGCGAAGCGGCGAAGCGTTTCGGGATACGCCCGGCGAGGTAAGCGGCACGACCCGCTTCCACCGCCAGCCGCATCGCATAGGCCATCTTGACAGGATCGCGCGCGCCGGCAATCGCGGTGTTCATCAACACGCCGTCGCAGCCCAGTTCCATTGCGATCGCCGCGTCCGATGCGGTGCCGACACCGGCATCGACCAACACCGGCACCTTCGACTGTTCGATGATCAGCGACAGGTTCCACGGATTCAGGATGCCCATGCCGGAACCGATCAGCGATGCCAGCGGCATGACCGCGACGCAGCCGATCTCTTCCAGCATCTTTGCCTGGATCGGATCGTCGCTGCAATACACCATCACATCGAATCCATCTTTGACCAGCGTTTCAGCGGCCTTCAGTGTCTCCGGCATATTGGGGAACAGGGTCTTCTCATCCCCCAACACTTCCAGCTTCACCAGCTTGTGGCCGTTCAACAGTTCACGCGCGAGTTGCAGCGTGTAGACCGCATCCTTGGCGTTGTAGCAACCCGCCGTATTGGGCAGGATCGTGTATTTCGAAGGCGGCACCACATCCAGCAGGCTGGGCGCTTTCGGATCCTGGCCGATGTTGGTGCGGCGGATTGCAACGGTGATAATTTCCGCGCCGCTGGCTTCGGTCGCTGCGCGGGTTTCTTCCAGGTCGCGGTATTTTCCGCTGCCGACCAATAAACGCGAGCGGTAGGTTTTACCGGCAATGGTCAACCCTTCCTGCTCAATTTTTTCTTGCGGACGATTTCCGAGGTCCATGTTTACTCCAATCCGATCAATCAGCCGCCGCCGATCGCATGGACGATGTCCACGCGATCGCTCGGCTGTAGCACACGCTGCGACCAAAAATGGCGCGGCACCACCTCGCGGTTCACCGCCACCGCAAGTGTCTTGTTGGACAACTCCAACGAAACGACCAGATCCTGCAGGCTCTGGTTGTGCTCGAGTGGGTGCGGCGCACCGTTCAGTTCGATTTCCATGGCTTTATTGCTTACGATAGATTTCTGCGCCGCTCTTGACGAACTCGATAGCTTTGACTTCCATCCCCTTCTTCAGCGCCTGCTCATCCGAAATGCCCAGATTGGCCGCGTAATCACGCACATCCTGGGTGATCTTCATCGAGCAGAAATGCGGACCGCACATCGAGCAAAAATGCGCCACCTTGGCCGAATCCTTCGGCAGCGTCTCGTCGTGGAACTCGCGCGCCTTGTCCGGGTCGAGGCCGAGGTTGAACTGGTCTTCCCAGCGGAATTCGAAACGCGCCTTCGACAATGCGTTGTCACGAATCTGCGCGCCCGGATGTCCCTTCCCGAGGTCAGCGGCATGTGCGGCCAGCTTGTAAGTGATGATGCCTTCCTTCACATCAGCCTTGTTCGGCAAGCCGAGGTGTTCCTTCGGCGTGACGTAGCAAAGCATCGCAGTGCCATACCAGCCGATCATCGCGGCGCCGATACCGGAAGTGATGTGGTCATAGCCCGGAGCGATATCGGTGGTCAACGGTCCGAGCGTGTAGAACGGCGCTTCATGGCATTGCTCCAGCTGCAGCTCCATGTTTTCCTTGATCAGATGCATCGGCACATGGCCCGGGCCCTCGATCATCACCTGCACGTCGTGCTTCCATGCGATTTGCGTCAGTTCGCCCAGCGTTTTCAATTCACCGAGCTGCGCCTCGTCATTGGCATCATAGATCGAGCCTGGACGCAGGCCGTCGCCGAGACTGAAGCTGACATCGTATGCCTTCATGATTTCGCAGATGTCTTCGAAGTGCTCGTACAGGAAGGATTCCTTGTGATGCGCGAGACACCATTTCGCCATGATCGAGCCGCCGCGCGACACGATGCCGGTCATGCGCTTGGCCGTCAACGGCACGTACTGCAGGCGTACCCCAGCATGGATCGTGAAGTAGTCGACGCCCTGCTCCGCCTGCTCGATCAGCGTGTCGCGGAAGATTTCCCAGGTCAGGTCTTCCGCCTTGCCGTTGACCTTCTCCAGCGCTTGATAAATCGGCACAGTACCGATCGGCACCGGCGAATTACGGATGATCCATTCGCGCGTCTCGTGGATGTGCTTGCCGGTCGAGAGATCCAACACCGTGTCGCCGCCCCAGCGGGTCGACCACGTCATCTTCTCGACTTCTTCCTGGATGCTCGAGCCGAGCGCGGAATTGCCGATGTTCGCGTTGATCTTCACCAGGAAGTTGCGGCCGATGATCATCGGCTCGGATTCGGGGTGATTGATGTTGTTCGGGATGATCGCGCG
>JAQGMD010000074.1 GCA_028292565.1 Burkholderia sp.
ATAGTCCGCTCACGCTGATGAAAACGTCTGCGTCGTAGGGTGGGTCTGCCCTTCGGTCACTGCCTTCGAATGTAATCGTAGCGTGGGCACTCGTGCCCAGCGGTCGTCGTCCCGGCGTGAACACATCCCACGGGTTCAGGAACCGCCCGACCACCCACCAAGATTGATCCAGTATCGCGTTGATTTTCCTTGTCCCGTCTGCACAAACATTCCCATTTTCACCAGTGCGGCGAGGTCGCGGGACGCTGTGGCCGAAGATACTTTCGCCAGGCTGGCATACTTCCGGGTGCTCATCCCGCCATCGAACCCTATCGGCCCCGCGTCGAGCAGAGTATTGACAATTTTTCGCTGGGCCGCAGACAAGCGTTGATCGGCATGCAGCGCCCAATACCGCGCCTTCTCCAATGAGCGATCGAGTATGCTTGCTGACTCTTCGCATGCGGCCCGGAACTCTTGCACGAACCAATGGAGCCATTCAGTAACGTCGAGATCACCCTTCTGCGCCCGTTCCAGATGGATGTAATAGTCGTCTCGTGATTTGGCTAACTGACGGGAGATGCCACAGAGCCTGGTCGAACCCCCGGCGTCCTGTGCTAACGCCAGATCGATGATTGCCCGACCTACCCGGCCGTTACCATCTTCGAAGGGATGTACCGTTTCAAACCATAGATGCGCGAGTCCGGCTCGTAGCACGCCATCCATTGCGGCCTCAGGGGTGGGCCGGCGTGTCATCTCGAACCAGTCGAGGAAATGCTGCATTTCGCGATGGAGGGATTCAGGCGGGGGCGCCTCGTAATGGACTTTTTCCTTTCCGGCCGGCCCTGACATGACCGCTATCGGTGTATGGCGGAATCCGCCAACCTTGATCTGGTGTATGCCGGAATAACCGGTCGGAAAAAGCGCAGCCTGCCAGCCATGCAAACGCTCCAGGGTCAGCGGCTCTGTCCACCTCCGGGAAGCGTCAGCCATCGCGTCCAGCAGCCCTTCGACGTGTCGAGATACTGAGCCCGAGGGCGGATTGTCGAGTCCAAGCCTTCGGGCGACCGACGAACGGACGGCATCGAGGTTCAATTTTTCCCCCTCGATCTCTGCAGTGGCCAACGCCTCAGACACCCAGACTTCGTTCTCAGCAGCGGGGAGTGCTTCCAGTCCGATGGCGTGCGCCTTGCCAAGCAACATGCCATGCGAGAACCGCGCTTGCGACAACGACATTACAAGCGCCGCCCCGTCAAAGCGGAAGCTAGGCCAATCCGCAGCCTGCCAAAGATACTGAGGCGAAAAATCCATAAATTCAGCTCATAAAGTGATGCGTATTTTCTGATTATACACATGCACATCATAAAACGAGATGAAAGCGGTGGAAATACGCATCACGGGCACGGGGGCTCGACAGCTGGCTTCGATGTCACGCATGCGGGAGCAAGGACGTAGGGCGGGTCGCGGCCAGCCCTACGCCTCAGTCGATCTCGATCTTTCCGGCTTCAATCACATTCTTCCAACGCGCCAGTTCCTGCGCCTGGAATTTCGTGAACTCTTCAGGGCTGTTCGCCACCACTTCGAAGCCCTGATCCGTAAGGCGGCGCTTGAGGTCCGGGTCGTTCAAGGACGACACGATAGCGCTATGCAGCTTGGTTTTCACGTTCTGTGGCAACCCTTTGGGCGCGGCGATGCCTTGCCAGGAATAGACATCGACATCTTTCACACCAGCCTCAGTCAGCGTCGGCACCTGCGGCAGGATTGCCGCGCGCTTATCGCCGGTGATCGCAAGTGCTTTCAGTTTTCCGGCCTTGATATGTCCTGCGACCACGTTGATGTTCTGGAACGATACATCCGCATGTCCGGCAAGCAGGTCGGTAATCGCAGGAGCGCCGCCTTTGTACGGGACGTGCACGCCGGTGGTGCCTGACTTTTGCCAGAACAATGCCGCGGTCAGATGGTCGGACGAACCCGCGCCCGACGTAGCGAAGGTCACTGTATTCGGGTTTTTCTTCTGGTGGGCGATCAGTTCCGCAAGGGTATTGGCAGGAAAGTTCGGATTCACCACCAAAACGTTAGGCGCGCGTACCGCCACCGTCATCAGGTCAAAGTCCTTCGAGGGATCGTAGGCCAGCTTCTTTTGCAGTACCGGATTGACCGAATAGACACCGATGGATGCAACCAGAATCGTGTAGCCGTCCGGAGCAGCGTTCCTGACGAGGCCGGCGCCGATGGCGCCGGTTGCGCCTGCGCGGTTTTCTACAACCAGCGGCTGCCCAAGCGTCTGGTGCAGCTTCGGGCCGATTGCTCGCGCAATGGCGTCGGTGGATCCGCCGGGTGGGAACGGTACGACAGCCGTGATCGGTTTGGTAGGCCAGTTCTCTTGCGCGAATGTCGGCAATGCGACCGAGGCAAGCGATAAAACAGCAGCGATTACCGCTGCCCTGCGATGGATATTCATGATGTCTCCTTTGTATTCTTGAATGGGAAAGCCGTTGTTCTCTCGATGCTTATCGCTGGAACATTAAGCTACAGTTGGTGGCAGTTAGGCACCGCGCAGGAATAAGTTGGTCAATTTTGCTGGCCGTAGCGGGCGCGTTGCTGCGTTGCTCGTCGTCGCCATAGCTCGCTATGGCTCCTCCTCACGCC
>JAQGMD010000013.1 GCA_028292565.1 Burkholderia sp.
CGCTGCATCGGATTTCGTCTTTGAAATTCATGCAAAGCAGTCAAAATTTCTTTCTGCTTTTTCACTTCTGCCCCGTCGCATCAAGCACTCTTTTCAGAGCTGCTTTTCTTCGCGTCTCTCAACGGGACGCGAACTATAGCAAAGCGATTCGTGTAGCGCAAATCTTTTTTCGGCACTCGACGAAAGACAGTGAAAGGCATGCATACATCATCGACATGCTGATCAAGAAAGACGCACTACTAAAAGTAAAAAGCCCGCCATGAAGGCGGGCCTGTGTCCTCTGCGGAAGCAGATGCCAGAGGGTGTTCCGTCGAGCGTAGCCGCACGTTTAAACAGAATCAGAACCGGACAACTTGTCGAGTAAAGCCGTCAGGGTCTCGTTCATCGTATCAAGGGTCACGGTCAGGTTTGCAAGCTGCTGCTCCAGCCTTACTACTCTTTCTTCCAGAGTCCCCTGTCCCGCAGGCGCATCGTCGCCGGCCATTGTTTCATCGCCGGTTTCCGTCTTGCGTTGCTCGAGAATACGCTCGAGAATTTTAAGCGCTGTCTCATAGTCACCGTTGGTCTGGGCCAGCAAATAGCTGCAATGGGCTAAAGGCTCGCCGGTGATCTGATGTAATCGCAAAGCCATCTGTGCACTATGTTCTTGCATGGAATCCTCACTATAGTCTGATCGGTCGCACTATACCCGTTCCAACGGGTCCCGGGATAGTGGTAGCTCTTCCTGCCCGCACGCGGACCTCATGGCAAAGTTCGTACTCTTCCTCTATCCTGCTGGTACGCAGTCGAAAACACGATGTTTATAGAGGAACCCAAATGGGAAAGCATGAAAAGCCTGATGAGGAAACGCTTGAGCTGATTAAATGGTGCACGCAAGTCGAAGTCCACCTGGTGGCAGGCGGCGCGACGCTGGCCCAGGCGCAACAACACATTGAGGAAGAGGTTGAGTGGTTTACGGACCAATTTTATGACGGGCTGACTCCCGAGGAAGCGGCAAAAGCCGCTTTGAGCGATCCGGATTAACGGGTATCAACCTCAGGAGCGCTAGCCGCGGAACTTGGGCTTCTTCGGTTTTTTCGGTTTCTTCAGCACCTGCCCGCTGGCGTCGGTCAACGGCACCCGATGCTCCGGCTCAAATCCTTGTTCATCGATGCGCCGCAAGGTCTGTCGGGTCAGGGCTTCAATCGCCGCCAACAGATCCACTTCATCGGCGCACACCAGTGATACCGCCTCGCCGGTGGCGCCGGCACGGCCTGTGCGGCCGATGCGGTGGACATAGTCTTCGGCCACGATAGGCAGGTCAAAGTTGACCACCTGCGGCAAATCGTCGATATCCAGTCCGCGTGACGCGACGTCGGTCGCCACCAATACCTGCACCTCGGCGCCCTTGAAACGTTCCAGCGCGCGCAGGCGGGCCGGTTGCGGCTTGTCGCCGTGGATCGAGTCAGCACTGATGCGTTGCGCGACCAGGGTCTCGACCAGCTGCTCAACGCCCTTGCGGGTTTTCACGAACACCAGCACCTGCCCCCAGCGCTTTTTCTTCAACAGGTGGCTGAACAGCTCGGCCTTGCGCTTCTTGTCGACCGGAATCACCCACTGCCGCACGCCCTTGGCTGTGGTATTGCGGGGAGCAACTTCAATGCTTAGTGGGTCGACCAGCAGCGTACCCGCCATCGCGCGGATAGCGTCAGAGAACGTCGCGGAAAACAGCAATGTCTGTACGTGTGTTTTTGGCAGCGCGGCGAACACCGCATCCAACTCGCGGGAGAAGCCGAGGTCAAGCATGCGGTCGGCCTCATCCAGCACCAGCGTCTGAAGCTGATTGAACTTCACCGCATTCTGGCGGTGGAGGTCGAGCAGGCGGCCGGGCGTGGCGATCAGGACGTCGAGACCCTTGCGCAGCTTCATCATCTGCGGATTGATGCTTACGCCGCCGTAGGCCACCGACATGCGCAACGGCAGGCTTCTGCCGTATTCCTGAAAACTTTCGTGCACCTGCACAGCCAGTTCGCGAGTTGGCACCAGCACCAATACGCGTACCGAATTGCTCGCCACCTGACCTTCCATGGTGAGCCGTTGCAGCAGTGGCAGCGCGAAGCCGGCGGTTTTGCCGGTGCCTGTTTGCGCCGCCGCCATCAGGTCACGGCCGCCGAGGACCGCCGGTATGGCCTGCGCCTGTACCGGCGTGGGGGTTTTATATCCGAGCGTTTCGAGGGTGCGAAGCAACGGGTCGATCAGACCGAGAGAGACGAACGTCATAAATCCAGATGATGGCAGAAAAGCTCCCATTATCTGCGAAACAGGCGGGTGATTCCGATGTATGTCGCTCAAGCGCTCAATATCTGCAAAGCCCAGAGTGCATCGGCAGCTTTCTCGCGGGCCTCCCAAACCGTCTCGCCGCTAATGCTCAATGTCGGAAAAGTGGCGCAAGTGATATGGTACTTGCCGTCCCGTTGGGTGAGAAGGCATGTGAGACCGTTGATCTCGATCACTTCTGGCGGGGGCTCCGAGCGAGTCACTTTGAACTGCATGTCGGCGAGGTTATTCTTGCCCGGATAGATGCCGATGCCCATCGCGCGTTTGATTCGCTCGCGTTCGGCGCTCATGATGCGCTCCCCTGCTCCAGGTACCGGTTCGCCGTGTGCCGGTCCATCCTGGCCCAGGCGCCGGGCGTGGGGAATTGCTGCTTGTGTTGAGTGTCCATCGGACCCCCGGGAATCAAAGTTACACAAGTAGGTGGTCCTGCGACGATGATGAGTTCCATGGCGGAAGTGGGCCCGGATGTCTCAAATCAGCGTGATTTCCAGTGGGCAGCAGCGGGCGCGTTTCCTTACAGAACAGGGATGCCGGCCTTCTGTAAAAGCTGTCCTGTCTCGTGCAGGGGCAATCCCATGATGCAGGAATAGCTGCCGGAAATATCGCAAATAAAACTCGAGGCGTGTCCCTGAATCGCATACGCGCCAGCCTTGTCGCGATATTCCTGGCGCGAACAATAGCTGCGTATCATCTCGGCCGACAACGTCGCGAACGTGACATCCGTACACTTCGTCGCCTGCCATGAACCTTCATCGCTCCGTATGGCGATGCTGGTCAGCACCTGATGCGTGCGGCCCGACAAGGTCTCCAGCATCTGCATTGCGTCCGCAGCATCGGCCGGCTTTCCCAGTATCCGTCCGTCCACTGCAAGCTTGGTGTCCGCGGCCAACAAGGGTCTCATCAGCAGCTTTCGCCACAACATGACCTCCCACGCATGGTCGGCTTTCTCCCGTGCCAGACGGCGCACAAAATCCTCCGTCGACTCGTCCGCCTGGATCGCGTCCTTGATTTCGCCAGACCTTTCGCGGACTAACAACAGGTCAAAACCGATGCCAATCTGCCGCAGCAGCTCGCGACGGTTCGGGTTCTTCGACGCAAGATAGATTTTGTGATCTATCGATTTCATGGGTGACTTTCGACTTTAACCAGGAGTGACTGTTTAACGGCACCCGGGGGCGAAAATGAAGAGACCCGTAACCTATTTTTTTATGGCCGCGACTACACAGTGCGTTGATGTAGATCGATATCCTGCCCGTGACATTTCGCAGGAACCCTTGTCCAACAATCATTGCAATTCACTGCGTCGTTACCGCAGCCGGTTCACCCACCCCGTGCGGCCAGTCAGAAAAATGCTTATTCACCGCTGCACCAGTCCCCTGTGTGGACGACCGTTTCAGCTGAATCCGTTTCAATTCAGTGCTGAAGTCACATTGCCCTGGAAACGCGGAGAGATTACCTGCCCGCACTGCGGGATGCTCATGATGGGCGAAGCCAGTTCGATCTACCTGGCGCACGCGCTGACACCGGCCCAAGAGAGAGATTTCGACCGCCGCGCATGTGCGCCTAAAGATCCCGCCCATGAAGGCGGAAGCACACGCAGCATGCCAAAGGAGGCGCCACAACCGCACCGGATCATTTGACCTGGATCAACCCCGCCGGCGTTAGAGGTCCGCAGTGCTTGCCGCAACTATATAAGTTGGAAATAATCGGGGCCCATTGTCATCCCGCTTTATCCCCCCGCTCCCGAATCGCAATGTCGTGTCCGCGATATCACTCTCCGTTTCAGATCACTGGAAACCAAAAAGACCATGCGCATCACTCATCGTCTGTTCGCTGTGCTGCTGACTGGCATCAGTCTCTCCGTGGCCTCGGGAGCGATTGCGGCAAAAGCCGCCAGCTTCGACCGGTGCCCGCGTTTCTTTGTCAATGGCGATCCGCCCCGAATTCCGAATGAGCCGTTCTGGATGCCTCGCGCACTGTGCTACGACGCGTTTGCCACGCTCCACTCGGGCACCACCAAGACACCGCTATTCGTTGCGGAACGCCTGAACCGCACAGAGCTCGAGGCAACCAGGGACGGCAAGCGCGCTGAACGCTTCTTCGCCGACAAGCGCCTGCCTCGTGTCGAACGCGCACAATTGGTCGACTATATAAACAGTGGGTTTTCCGAGGGACGCCTGGCCCAACCCGCCAACGTGCCGACAAAACGGGCGGTCGCCCAAAGCTTTTCGTTGGCCAATAGCGTGCCGCAGGCGCCGCGCGGCGGTCAAAAGGCCTGGGCCGAAATCGAAATGACCACGCGCGAGTATGTGATGCGCGCCGCCGGGGATGTATACACAATCAGCGGGCCG
The DNA here is from genome assembly GCA_028292565.1 of Burkholderia sp. Next base: position 4,668 of record JAQGMD010000013.1, read on the forward strand.
GTCTTTGGCAGCGATGCACCGACAATAGGCCCGGGTAAGGTACGGGTGCCGAAATACCTCTACAAACTTGTCTACGATCCGTCATCCGGGGAGGCATGGGCATACTGGCTGGAGAACGCGGACGAAGCTAGTGTCGACCGACCGATTTCCTATGATGAGCTGGTCGCCCGCACGGGCATCCAGTTTTTGCCGGGAGTCACGATAAAACGCTGACAGGAACGTCTGAGCCGTGCCGGGTTGCCGCGCTGGAATTTTAACCATACGTTTCGAACGTTTCTTTTGATTTACATCAAACCATATACGCTCTGCGCTTGAACTCTCAGCCCATGACGCGGAACATATGCCGATTCCATTTTCGGTAGTTAAAGGTCAAAGCGATAAAATGCGCATCGGTCGTTGTGTCACCCCGGCATGTGGGCGTCCATTCCAGCTGAATCAGTTCAGCAAAAAATTTTCCATTCAGGCGGAGGCAGGGACAATCACGTGCCCCCATTGCGGCCATGTATCGCAGGGCGATATCAATTCTCTCTTCCTGACGCACGCGCTGTCGGAAGTCGAAGAGGCCGAT
>JAQGMD010000017.1 GCA_028292565.1 Burkholderia sp.
TTTATAGCGGTTGTAGCTACAGAAGTACTGGGCCGGGCAGCGGGCAATCAATTTTTCCATCGCGGCATTAATGGCGCGGGCCTGCTGTTCGGGCGTGGTGCCGAGCTCTTCTTCGAAAGGTACGAAGCGCAGCACATAACCGCGGCCGCGCGGCAATCGCTCCGCATACGCAAGGATGATCGGCGCGCCGCTCATCTGATGCAATTTGGCCGACAGCGTCATGGTATAGGCCGGCTTGCCAAAAAAATCAGCCCACACGCCTTCGCCGTTCTGCGGCACCTGGTCCGGCAGCAAGCCGATCTGGCGACCCTGTTTCAGGGTCTTGAGCAAGGTGCGCACGCCGGACAGATTGGCTGGCGCAAGGAACAGGTTCGTACGTGCGCGCGCGCCTTCGACCAGGGGCTTCAAGGCCGCCTTGCGTGGGGGACGGTAGAGCACCGTCAGGGGCACCTTGGCGGCGACCGCTTGCGCCGAAATTTCAAAGCAACCGAGATGTGGTGTAAGAAAAATAATCCCCTTGCCGGCATCCAGCGATCGTTGCACGAGGTCCCAGTTTTCGATGGTGGCCGACTTCAGTACGCGCTCCGGAGCGGCGAACCAGATGAACGGCAATTCGAGCACGCTCTTGCCGGCTTCGGCGACGGCGGACGATGAATAACTGGCAAATCCCGCGCGTGCAATATTGTCTTTCAAGCGATTTCGATAGGACGGCGATACCAGGTAAACCAGCCAGCCGAGTACCGCGCCGAGAAGATGGAGTGCGGGTAATGGCAACCTTGAAAGCAGGCGAAACAGGGTGACAAGCATCAAAGAGGCGACGAAATGTTTTGTGATTTTTTACCAGACGCGTAAAATATCATAGAAGCAGTACCCGCCGAGTTAACAGACAACTTGCGAGGCGGAATAAAAATCTCGCTAAAGCGTCGCAGGCTCATTGAGTTGGCCGCGACATGTGGTCAATAACAATCGTACAAGGAGCCTGCGATGGCAAATGAATATCTCTTTACTTCGGAATCCGTCTCCGAAGGACACCCAGACAAAGTCGCCGATCAGATTTCTGACGCCATTCTTGACGCGATCCTCGCGCAAGACCCGAAGGCGCGCGTCGCCGCTGAAACCCTTTGCAACACTGGGCTGGTAGTACTGGCGGGTGAGATCACAACGCACGCCAACGTGAATTACATCGACGTGGCGCGTGAAACGATCAAGCGCATCGGCTACGACAATGCCGACTTCGGCATCGATTACAAGAGCTGCGCCGTCATGGTCTGTTACGACAAGCAGTCTCCCGACATCGCGCAAGGCGTGGATGAAGGCAAAGGCATCGACCTCGACCAGGGCGCTGGTGACCAGGGCCTGATGTTCGGCTATGCGTGCGATGAGACTTCGGAGCTGATGCCGGCGGCGATTTACTATGCGCACCGCATCGTCGAGCGTCAGTCGCAGTTGCGCAAGGACGGCCGCCTCCCATGGCTGCGTCCGGATGCGAAGTCGCAGGTCACACTGCGTTATGTCGATGGTCGTCCGGTGGCGATCGACACCGTGGTGCTCTCGACGCAGCACAGCCCCGACATGCAGCACAAGGCGATTGAAGAAGCGGCGATCGAAGAAATCATCAAGCCGGTGGTGCCGAAAGAGTGGCTGAAGAATACGCGCTATCTGGTCAACCCGACCGGCCGTTTCGTCATCGGCGGCCCGCAGGGTGATTGCGGTCTCACCGGCCGCAAGATCATCGTCGACACATACGGCGGCGCAGCCCCGCACGGTGGTGGCGCATTCTCCGGCAAGGATCCGTCCAAGGTTGACCGTTCCGCTGCTTACGCCGGCCGCTATGTCGCCAAGAACATCGTGGCCGCAGGCCTGGCATCGCGCTGCCAGATCCAGGTTTCGTACGCTATCGGCATCGCCAAACCGACATCCGTCATGGTGACCACCTTCGGCACCGGCAAGATCAGCGATGAGAAGCTGTCTGAGCTGGTGCTGGAACTGTTCGACCTGCGTCCGAAGGGCATTGTGCAGATGCTGGACCTGCTGCGCCCTATCTACGGCAAGACCGCAGCCTACGGACATTTCGGTCGCGAAGAACCGGAATTTTCGTGGGAGCGTACCGATAAAGCGACAGCTTTGCGCGCTGCCGCCGGGCTATAATCCCCGTTGTCACGGCTTGCGATTTTGCAAGCCGGTTTCAACAGAGGTCGATTCAATTGCCACGCATCGTTCAGTATGTTGGAGCGGTTTTGGGGACGATGCTGTGCGCCTCCGCTCTTGCCAATTCGTTAAGCAGAAATGGTAATGAACCGGATGGATGGTGCGAACGCCTGACCACCCGGTTACCCGGCGTTTCCGTGGCAGATTGCCAGGGAAGCGGGTTAACTCCAACCGGCGCTGCCTCCCATAACGGTTTTCCTATCCTCGCGCGCGAGATACCTGTTGCCGCGAAAGGCAAGCTTCAGGATCCGCTGCGCATCCTGCTAATAGGCGGCATGCATGGCGACGAGCTGACCTCGTCCTCCATCGTGTTCCAGTGGTTGCAATTGTTATTAGAGGCGCCCGCCCGGAATTTCCATTGGTACGTTGCGCCGGTCGTCAATCCGGACGGCCTGCTGGCGAAAAAGCCGCAGCGGGTCAATGCCAACGGCGTCGACCTCAACCGCAACTTCCCGACACCCGGCTGGCAACACGATGCCCCGCATTACTGGGCAAAAAAGACCAACAGCGATCCGCGTCGCTATCCGGGGCGGGCCCCTGTATCCGAACCGGAAAGCAAATGGTTGATGGGGGAGATGGAGCGTTTCCGGCCGCACGTTATCGTTTCTGTACATGCGCCTTACGGCGTGCTCGACTTCGATGGTCCGGCAACACCTCCGAAACGTTTCGGCCGCTTGTGGTTCAATCGCGTCGGCGTCTTCCCCGGATCGCTCGGCAACTATAGCGGCATGCACAAGAATGTTCCGGTAGTGACGATCGAACTGGCCAATGCGCAGACGATGCCATCGAAAGAGGAAGTCCGGCGCATCTGGCAGGATATGCTCGGCTGGATCGAGAACAACGTGTCGACGCAAACCACGGCGCAAGCACCGGACCAGCCACAGGCGCCCTTCGGACTCATAGAGCGTGCTTCCGCAACGCAAGCTGCACCTGCAGCGGCAAAGAAGACCGATACGGCCAGGAAGCCTGCGCCGAAGAAACCGGTCGTGGCAACCAAGCCCGCGCCTCAAAAATCCGCGTCGCAAAAACCCGATAGTGCAAAGAAGCCCGCGGCAAAGAAGCCCGATACCACGAAGGCATGAGGACCCGCGCAGGAATAAGTTGTCATTATTGCTGGCCGTAGCGGGCGCACCTGGGCGGCCCACTGGCATTGCATCCCGCTGCGACCGCGCAAATGAACAACTTATTACTGCGCAGGCTCTGAGTCCGAGGTTTCGGGGCAAACGAACTACTGTATAATTTTGGCTCCAAGGAGCGTTGCAGCGCGATGTGTTTTTATCAGCATCGTGTCAGGCTTGGATATCACCCGCAACTGCGCTCACGTTACTTTTTTCTAATTTTCCAGAAAAGGAGGGCGTGATGAGCGCCGCTGTGTTGAATTCCCCATCCCAAGACTTTCTCGTCGCCGATCTCAGCCTGGCCGATTGGGGCCGCAAAGAGATCAAGATTGCCGAAACTGAAATGCCGGGCCTGATGGCGATTCGTGAAGAATTCGCCGCCGCGCAGCCATTGAAGGGCGCGCGCATCACCGGCTCGCTGCACATGACGATCCAGACCGCCGTGCTGATCCAGACGCTGGAAGCCCTCGGCGCGAAAGTGCGTTGGGCATCGTGCAACATCTACTCCACGCAAGATCACGCAGCCGCCGCGATTGCCGCCAACGGCACGCCGGTGTTCGCATTCAAAGGCGAGACGCTGGATGAGTACTGGGACTACACGCACCGCATTTTCGAATGGCCCGAAGGTCAGTATTCGAACATGATCCTCGACGACGGCGGCGATGCGACTTTGCTGTTGCATCTCGGCACGCGTGCCGAGAAGGATGCCAGCCTGCTGAACAACCCGGACTCGGAAGAAGCCGTCTGCCTGTTCAATTCAATCAAGAAAAAACTCGCGACCGACCCGACCTGGTATTCCACACGCCTGAAGGAAATCAAGGGCGTTACAGAAGAAACCACGACCGGCGTGCATCGTTTGTATCAAATGCACAAGGAAGGCAAGCTCGCTTTCCCGGCGATCAACGTCAATGATTCCGTCACCAAGTCCAAGTTCGACAATCTGTATGGCTGCCGCGAATCGCTGGTCGACGGCATCAAGCGTGCAACCGATGTAATGATTGCCGGTAAAGTTGCCGTCATCGCCGGCTATGGCGACGTGGGCAAGGGCTCGGCCCAGGCGATGCGCGCGCTGTCCGCGCAAGTCTGGGTCACTGAAATCGATCCGATTTGCGCACTGCAGGCGGCGATGGAAGGTTATCGCGTCGTCACGATGGATTATGCGGCCGAGCACGGCGACATTTTCGTCACCTGTACCGGTAACTATCATGTGATCACCCATGAACACATGAAGAAGATGAAAGACCAGGCCATCGTGTGCAACATTGGCCACTTCGACAATGAAATCGAAGTCGCCTCACTGAAGCAATACACCTGGGAAAACATCAAGCCGCAAGTCGATCACATCATTTTCCCCGACGGCAAACGCATCATCCTGCTGGCCGAAGGCCGCCTGGTCAACCTCGGTTGCGGCACAGGTCATCCGTCTTACGTGATGAGCTCGTCATTCGCCAACCAGACCATCGCGCAGATTGAACTGTTCACCAATCTCTCTGCCTATCCGGTCGGCGTCTACACGCTGCCGAAGCACCTCGATGAAAAAGTCGCGCGTCTGCAGCTGAGGAAGTTGAATGCGAAGCTGACCGAGCTGACCGAAGAACAGGCAGCCTATATCGGCGTGAGCAAGACCGGCCCGTACAAGGCCGATCACTACCGCTACTAAGAAGCTGGACCAGGTGGGGCGCATCACGAACTGATCCGCCCCCCTTTTTGGCACGTCATACAGGATCAAGGGGAGGGGTATGCGTCTACTGATAGTCTGGCTTATCAATGCGGCGGCACTGTTTGTCCTGCCGTATCTGATGAAATCGATTGCGATCCAGAACTTCACCTCGGCGTTGATCGCCGCGCTGGTGCTCGGGCTGGTGAATACGCTGATACGTCCGATCCTGGTGTTGCTGACGCTGCCTGTGACGGTATTGACGCTCGGGCTGTTCATCATCGTGATCAACGGGGTGCTGTTCTGGGCGGTCGCCAATTTCGTCCCCGGTTTTTACGTGGCCGGCTTCTGGTCCGCCGTTGGCGGCGCGATACTCTACAGCCTCATATCGTGGGCGTTGTCCTCTCTACTGCTTAAAAAATAACATGGCTCTCAATAACTTCAGCATCGAATTTTTTCCGCCCAAAACAGCGGAGGGAGTTGAGAAACTGCGCGTGACGCGGGCAAAGCTGGCTGAGCTGCATCCGAAGTATTTTTCCGTCACATTCGGCGCCGGCGGATCCACGCAAAAAGGTACGCTGGAGACCGTGGTCGAAATCCGGCGCGAAGGACACGACGCAGCACCGCACCTCTCATGCATGGGCAGCTCGCGCGAGAGCTTGCGCGCAATCCTCGACGAATATAAATCGCACGGCATCAAGCGCATCGTTGCATTGCGCGGCGATATGCCGAGCGGTTATGGCGGCTCCGGTGAATTCCGCTACGCGAACGAGCTGGTCGAATTCATCCGCGCCGAAACGGGAAACTGGTTCCACATCGAAGTGGCGGCTTATCCCGAAATGCATCCGCAGGCGAAGTCGCCGCAAGACGATATACAGAATTTTGCCCGCAAGGTGAAGGCCGGCGCCAATGCCGCCATCACGCAGTACTTCTACAACGCCGATGCCTATTTCCGCTTTACGGAAGAGGCGCGCAAGGCCGGTGTTGACATACCCATCATCGCCGGTGTCATGCCGATTACGAACTACTCGCAGCTGATGCGCTTTTCCGATATGTGCGGCGCCGAGATCCCGCGCTGGATACGCCTGAAGCTGGCCAGCTTCGGCGATGATATTGATTCGATCCGCGCGTTTGGCCTCGACGTGGTGACGCAATTGTGCGAGCGCCTGCTGGACGGTGGGGCGCCGGGCGTGCATTTTTATACACTGAACCAGGCGCCTGCGACTATGGAAATCTGCCGACGGCTCAACGGCTCGGCGTAGGCAGGCCCTGCAACGACGATTGCTCTGTGATGATTCGATCCAGGGCGACGTCGTGCGCAGCGCCGGCGAATTCAACCAGCGCGCATTCATAGGCGATGCCTACCGTGAACGGACGCGGCTCGAGAGCCAGCGTCCGGTCATAAAATCCCCCGCCGTACCCCAGCCGCATCCTGTTCGTATTGAAACCGACGCAGGGCACGAGCAGCGCGCCCGGCTCCACTGGGTTGTGCGCTTGCGCGGGTATGGCCACGCCCAGTGCATCTGTTATCAAAGGATCACCCGGCGCCCATGCGGCGAACCGAAGCGGTTCATTTTTGGCAATCACTACCGGCAATGCCAGCTGCACGCCGCGTGCCGCGAGTTCAACGTAAACATTTCGCAAGTCCGGCTCGCCGCGCACCGGCCAATAAACCCCTAGTGTCTGTGCGCCATGCAAGGCCCACCAGTCAATAACGCGCGCGCCGATTGCCGCATCCCACTGGTTGCGAACTTCAGGTTCGATGGCTTGTCTGTTTGCGATCAGCGCGCGGCGCAACGAGGTCTTTTCCACCATGGTTTACCCAATGAATTTGAGCCGAAGAGGATAGCAGCACATGCTATTCTAAGCGGCGTAAAAACAATGTTTAATGAAAGCATTCAATTGATGTCCCCGATGAAATGGCTTGCCGGTATCACTTTCGCAACTGCCTCTGCGATCCTGTTCGTGCCTGTTGCTCATGCGCAAAAGCGCGTTGCAATGTTCGCCAACGACGACGATGCCTTTCTCGCACTGCGTGAAGCGGCTCGCAACAACGACATCCCGAAGTCTGTCGAACTGGCCTCCCGCCTGCGTAATTATGCCGTCCCGTCATATGTTGATTATTTTCAACTAAAGCCGCGCATCAGTACCGCGACGGAACAGGAGATACGCGACTTCATCAAGCGCAATGAAGGCAGCGCTATCGCCGACCGCTTGCGCAATGACTGGTTGCTCGAACTGGGCAAAGTGCGAAGGTGGGATTTGTTCGATGAACAATATCCGCAATTCGTGCTGAACGACGACGCCCAGGTCAAATGCTATGCGCTGATGTCGAAGGCGACCAAAGGGGCCGACGTCGCCGGCGAGGCGCGCAAGGTGTTGGTCTCGCCGCAGAACTACGGCGAAGCCTGTCCCGCGCTGATTGCAACATTGGTAGAAAAAAATCAATTCACTGTCGACGATGTCTGGGGACAGGTTCGCCTGATTGCGGAATCAGGGTTCACCAGTTCGATACGCCGCATTGCTTCCGTGACCGAGGCCTCGGAAGCGTCGCTGATGCAGGCGCTCGACAAGCCGGAGTCGGTTATTGCCCGCGGCCCTGGCAATGGGCGCGCGGAACACCAGGTTTTCATCCTCGCGCTTGGGCGTGCCGCCAAAAACAATCCGACGCGGGCGGTCGAGGCACTCGTCGAATCGGCTGACCGCCTGGATGAAAAAGAACGGGCGGTCGCCTGGTCGCAGATCGCGTTGCAAGCGTCGTTCAAGCTGGCGCCGGACGCGGTCACCTACTGGCATCGCACCAACGAAGCGCCGTTAACGAACGACGGGTATCAATGGCGTGTGCGGGCGGCATTGCGTGCCGGCGACTGGAAGCTGGTGAAATCCGGCATCGAAGCGATGCCGGACAGCCTGAAATACGATCACACCTGGCTTTACTGGATGGGCCGCGTATTAAAGGCGGAAGGCAAGCCCGAAGAGGCGCAGCAAATCTTCCACTCGATCGCCGATCGTACCGATTTCTACGGCCAGCTCGCGCTGGAAGAGCTCGACAGGAAAATCACCATACCGCCGCGCGCGCAAACGCCTTCCGCGGAAGAAATCGCGCCGATGGCCGAGAACCAGGGATTCCGCCGCGCGCTCAAGTTTTTCGACCTGAACATGCGCTTCGAAGGCTACCGCGAATGGAACTGGGAATTGCGCAAGATGAACGAGCGCCAGCTCCTGGCGGCGGCTGAGTATGCGCGGCAAAAAAGCGTGCTGGACCGGATGGTCAACACCTCCGACCGCACCAAATCGGAATTCGATTTCACGCAACGCTTTCCTTCACCGTTTCGTGACGTGATGCACGCTTCCACCCAAAACCTCGGCCTCGACATCGCGTGGGTTTACGGGCTGATCCGCCAGGAATCGCGCTTCATCCAGCACGCGCGCTCTCATGTCGGCGCATCCGGCCTGATGCAAATCATGCCGGCGACGGCAAAATACGTGGCGCGCAAAATCGGCATGAACAATTTCGCGCCACATCAGGTAAACGACATCAATACCAACATCGTGCTTGGCACGAACTACCTGAACATGGTATTGCATGACCTGGACGGCTCGCAGGCGCTGGCTACCGCTGCGTACAATGCCGGGCCGGGAAGGCCGCGCGCATGGCGCTCGACGCTGCCGAGGGCGGTGGAGGGCGCTGTTTTCGCCGAATCGATCCCGTTCAGCGAGACGCGCGATTACGTGAAGAAAGTATTGTCGAACGCGACCTACTATGCCGCGCTGTTCGAGAGCAAGCCGCAGTCGCTGAAGGCGCGCCTCGGTATGGTGGCGCCGCAGGGATTCGTGCCGAGCGACTTGCCCTGAAACCTGCCGGCATGGAGCCGGCCGACGCCTGGGGCGTGATGATCGAAGGAGACAGGCCATGGCAATCCGTACCGTATTGGTTCTCGGTGGTTCCGGCTTCATCGGCGGCCACGTCCTTGCCAAACTGCAGGAAACAGATTGGCGCGTGGTAGTCGCCACGCGTCACTACGAGCACGCAAAGCATCTGCTGGAACTCCCGACGGTGGAAGACGTGGTCGAAGCCGACGTGCATGACGACGCGGCATTGAACCGCCTGATGTTCGGCATCGATGCGGTGATCAACCTGGTTGGCATACTTCACTCGCGGCCCGGCGATCCGTACGGCCCGGACTTCGCCCGGGCGCATGTCGAACTTCCGCGGCGCGTAGTCGCCGCCTGCGCTGCCAACGGTGTTCACCGTTATTTGCATATGAGCGCGCTTGGTGCTGCGACCGACGGGCCTTCGATGTATCTGCGCTCGAAGGCCGATGGCGAAGCAGCCGCCTTTTCGAATCCGGCGCTGAACACCACCGCATTCAGGCCGTCGGTGGTGTTTGGCGATAACGACCGTTTCCTCAATCTGTTCGCATCGATGGAGCGCTTCCTCCCGGTGATGCTGGTTGCCAGTGCCGATACGAAATTCCAGCCGGTGTATGTGGAAGATGTCGCGCAGGCGTTCGTCAACACGCTGGATAATGAAAGAGCCTTCGGTCATGTGTACGAACTGGCCGGGCCTAAGGTCTATGCTCTGCGCGAACTGGTCAGGCTGGCGGGCGTATATACCGGACATCCGCGTCCGGTGATCGGGTTGCCGGAATCATTGGGGCGCATGCAGGCGATGCTGATGGAACACCTGCCCGGCGAACCCCTGATGACGCGCGATAATCTGGACTCGATGAAGGTCGATAGTGTCGCGTCCGCTCCGGTCGATCCGGAACTCGGCATCAGCCTTACTCCGCTTGAAGCAGTGGCGCCTTACTACCTGACCGGGCAAAAGCCGCATAGCGGCGTCCAGGCCGTCCATATCCGGCCCAGGCGCTAAGGGCCCGCGCAGTAATAAGCTGTTCATTTTGGCGGTCGTAGCGGGATGCAATGCCAGGGGGCCGCCTAGGTGCGCCCGACCCGCCGCAGTGCGAGCACTGCCAGGGGCGGGCAACACGTTCGCGAGCGACGAAACAAGTCAGGCTCTCTGCAGTGCGCCCGCTACGGCCAGCAAAAATGCCGACTTATTGCCGCGCGGGTCCTAAGGTCGGCCGCGCGATTGCCAGTTTGGCAAACGCGCGCAAAAGATATATTCTCGCTTCTCGTTTTCCCGTCGCGGCCTTGACATCACTTTTGGACAGGATATATGCAATCGACCGTACTCGACCCGAAGCTTACCCAAACACTGGACGCCGCTGAAAGAGCCGGCCTGAAGCTGGTGATCGGCAACAAGAACTACTCTTCATGGTCGATGCGACCCTGGGTTGCGATGACCGCGTTCGGCATCGCATTCGAGGAGATCCGGGTCGGACTGGACAAGCAAGATACGGCGTCGCAGATCGCGCTTTATTCGGCCTCCGGCCGGGTACCGGTATTGGTCGCGGGCGAAATCACGGTGTGGGATTCGCTCGCCATCTGCGAATACCTGGCCGAGCAGTTTCCCGAGAAGCGGATGTGGCCGGGCGATGTCGAAGCGCGCGCGATGGCACGCTCCATGTGCGCTGAAATGCATTCCGGCTTCACCGGCCTGCGATCGGCAATGTGGATGAACATCCGCGCCAACTTTCACGGCAAGGGCCGGACACCGGAAGCGCAAGCCGATATCGGCCGCGTTTGCGAGCTCTGGGAGAATTGTCTTTCGCGCTCCGGTCCGCATCAATTTCTGTTCGGCGAATTCACCATCGCCGACGCTTATTTCGCCCCGGTGGTGATGCGTTTCCGCACCTATGGCGTCGCGCTGGCGCCGGCACTGGAGGCTTACGTGGAACGCGTAGTCAGGCACCCGGCAGTTGCAAAATGGATGCTGGAAGCGCTTGCGGAAAAGGAAGGCATCGAGAAGTACGACGTGTATCCGGATTAGCAAGTTGTCAAACCGCGTTGTCAAACCGATATACGCCACGGTTAAATATTCCGGTTTGCACCAAGCATGTCATCCCGGCGAAGGCGGGAATACAGAGAAGCACCGATGGCGTCATTTAGTACCGATAGTCCAATCGCTTTTGAACAAGCCGGTGGTGCATCTCTGGGTTCCCGCCTTCGCGGGAACGACATATCCAGGTGCAACCACCCACAATTTTCAGTGGAATGCTGGCCATTTCCGTAAAGTTTCAAATGAAAACTTATGTCGTAGGCGGCGCGGTGCGCGATGAATTGCTCGGCTTGCCGGTGCAGGACCACGACCATGTGGTGGTCGGCGCCACGCCGGAGGAAATGATCGCGCGCGGCTACACACCGGTCGGCAAGGACTTTCCGGTTTTCCTGCATCCCAAGACCCATGAGGAATATGCGCTTGCGCGCACCGAGCGCAAGACCGCGCCTGGATACAAGGGCTTCGTGTTTCACGCCGAACCCGAGGTAACGCTCGAAGACGATCTGGTCCGGCGCGACCTGACCATCAATGCCATGGCCAAAGCAGAGGACGGCACCATTGCCGATCCTTTCGGCGGCCGCAAGGATATTCAAAACAAGATCTTCCGCCATGTGTCCGACGCGTTCGCCGAAGACCCGGTGCGCATTTTGCGTGTCGCGCGTTTCGCTGCGCGCTTTACCGATTTCACCGTCGCGCCGGAAACCAATGCATTGATGCGGCAGATGGTAAACAATAGCGAAGTCGATGCGTTAGTGCCGGAGCGCGTGTGGCAGGAGCTGTCACGTGGTTTGATGGAAGCGAAGCCGTCGCGCATGTTTGAAGTGTTGCGCGAATGCGGAGCGCTGGCGCGTATCCTGCCGGAGCTCGATGGGCTATGGGGCGTGCCGCAGCCGGAAAAACATCACCCTGAAATCGACACCGGTGTGCATGTGATGATGGTGATCGACTATGCCGCGCAGCAGGGCTACAGCTTGCCGATACGCTTGGCAGCCCTGATGCATGACCTCGGCAAAGGCACCACGCCGGCTTCGGAATGGCCGCGTCACCATGGTCATGAAGGGCGCAGCGTCGAGCTGGTGGAGCAAGTATGCACGCGCCTGAAAATACCGAACGATTGTCGAGACCTGGCACGCATGACGGCGCGTGAGCATGGCAACGTCGGACGCGCGCTCGAATTGCGCGCCAACACGATGGTCACCTTGTTCGAACGCTGCGATGCATTCCGCAAGCCACAGCGCTTTATCGACATGCTGCGCGCATCGGAATGCGACCATCGCGGTCGCACCGGCTTCGCCGAAAAGCCTTTCCCGCAGGCGGCCTGGCTGGAAATGGCAATGAAGGCGGCACGCGCGGTCGATGCAGGCGAGGTTGCAAAGCGCTATCAGGATCAGCCGCAACGGATTCCGGAAGCGATACACAAAGCGCGCGTCGATGCGGTCAGCCGCGTTACCGGAGCGCCAACAGCCGGGTCATGACATTCTGGTAATTGATGCGGCTTTCCCGCCCGTTTTTCTCTCATATTTCGTTGCGCCGCGGTCACGGCGAGCCGGCGATTGATATGCTTCCGCAGATCGATACGCCTACGTCCGGATTGCTCATATCGCAATGTCAGCAGCGCATTTCCTACTCCTGCCGGTGGCGCTTGCCTGCGCTCTTCATGCGTATGCCGAGACCGCTTCCAACAAGCCGGTGCGGGACGAGCCAATCCGGCCGCTGCCGGAAAAAATCGATGTCGATCCCGACAAACTCGCGCTCGGCAAACGCCTGTTCTTCGATCCGCGGCTTTCTCGGGACAACTCGGTCAGCTGCGCAAGCTGCCACAATTTTTCCAAGGGCGGCAGTGACGGCCTGGCGCGCTCGTTAGGGGTTGATCGCCGCATCGGGTCGATCAATGCGCCGACGGTGTTCAATGCCGCCTACAATTTCCGCCAGCTGTGGAGCGGCAAGGCGGAAAGCCTGGAAGAACAGCTCGACCTCGCGATCATTCATCCAAGGATCTTCGATACCTCCTGGACGGTGATTGTGGACAAGCTCTCCAAAGACGCGACGCTGGTCCGCCATTTTAAAAGTGTTTATCCCGATGGACTCAACCGCCGCAATATCGTCAATGCGCTGACGGAATATGAACGCGCACTGATCACACCATCGCGTTTCGACGCGTGGTTGCGGGGCAACGAGACGGCGATTACCGCGGACGAGAAACTCGGCTATACAAAGTTCAAGAGCTATGGCTGTGTCGGCTGCCACCAGGGTATCAATGTCGGCGGCAATATGTTCCAGGTGTTTGGCGTGGCACGGCCGTACCTGAAAAAAGAGGGCATCGACGAGGCCGAC
>JAQGMD010000018.1 GCA_028292565.1 Burkholderia sp.
TGGTCCGGTGCACACATAAGAATACGGTCGCGCATTGTTCACCTCCCCGAGAAAAATGATGAACGGGCCTTCATGCCACCAGTCGCTCATTGCTGCGACTGGCGCTTCGATCCGGCGTCGGCAATGAATCGAATACCGTGCGGATGGTGGCGAGCGCCACATCCAGTTCGTCTTGCGTAATGATCAAAGGCGGAGCGAAACGCACTACCGTGTCGTGCGTTTCCTTGGACAGGATGCCGTTGCTCATCAACTCTTCGCAGAAGGTGCGCGCGCGAACCATAGTCGGATCCAGGTCGAGGCCAATCAGCAGGCCCCTGCCGCGAACCGCGCGTATCGCCGGATGCCGGATGTTGCGCAAGCCGGCCAGCAGGCGATCGCCCAGATGCTGGGCCCGCTCGGCGAGCCGCTCGGTCTTTAACAGCTTGAGTGCTGCAGTCCCGACGGCGGCGGCCAGCGGATTGCCGCCGAAGGTGCTGCCGTGATCGCCCGGATTGAATACGCCCATCACGTCTTCGCGACCGAGGAACGCCGACACCGGTAGCAGTCCGCCGCCCAATGCCTTGCCCAGTATCAGGCCGTCCGGCTTTACCCCCTCGTGTTCGCAGGCCAGCAGGCGGCCGGTGCGTCCTAGCCCGGTCTGCACTTCGTCGCAGATCAGCAGCACATTGTGGCGCGTACAGATTTCCCGGCATGCGGCGAGGTAACCCGCCGGCGGCACGATGATCCCGCCCTCGCCCTGGATCGGCTCGACCAGGAAGGCGGCCGTGCGCGGCGTGATCGCCGCTTCCAGCGCAGCGGCATCGCCATACGCCACCGGGACGAAGCCGGGCGCAAACGGACCGAAGCCGTCGCGGTATTGCGGCTCTGAAGAGAAACCTACGATGGTGGTGGTGCGGCCGGCGAAATTGCCGTTGCAAACGATGATTTCCGCGGTGTTTTCGGGAATGCGCTTGACCTTGTGGCCCCACTTGCGCGCCGCCTTGACTGCGGTCTCGACCGCCTCGGCGCCGGTATTCATTGGCAGCGCCCGCGGTTGTCCGGTCATTTCGCAGAGGGTGCGCAGAAACGGCCCGAGCTGATCAGTGTGATAGGCGCGCGACGTCACTGCGAGTTGTTGTGCCTGGCTGACAAGCGTCTGCACCAGGACCGGGTGGCTATGCCCGAAGCTCACGGCGGAATAGGCCGACATCATGTCGAGATAACGATGGCCGTCCACGTCCCATAGCCACACGCCTTTTCCGCTCTTGAGCACCACAGGAAGCGGATGGTAGTTCCGTGCGCTGTAACGGTTTTCGAGTTCGATCGCCTGGTTCATATGCTTCCCCTTTCGCGCCGTAAATTGCTGCCCTGTTTGATGGCATGATAGCGACAATCGGTAGAAACTTTTTTGCGTAATCGAACGTCAAACTCGCGAAATATGAAAGAATCTTTCATTATTTCCGATTTTACGGTGCCGCCATGTCAGAAAAGCTCGATCGTTACGACAGGATTATCCTGAAGACGCTGCAGGAAAACGGGCGCGCCTCCAATGTCGAGTTGTCGGATAAGGCCAGCTTGTCGGCGCCGCAGTGTTTTCGCCGGGTACGGCGACTTGAAACCGACGGCATCATCCGCAGCTACGGGGCGCAGGTAGATCCGTCGGCGATCGGATTGGGGGTGGTGGCCTTCGTCAGCCTGAACATCCACCGCGAACAGTTCAAGCATGTGCGGGCACTCGAGAAAGCGATCCGGCAATTCCCGGAAATCCTCGAGTGTTACACCATCTCGGGTGACTTCGACTATTTGTTGAAAGTGGTCGCGACCGACTTGAAATCCCTGTCGGCCTTCCTGACTGATCGCCTGATGCAGGTACCGGGCGTGTCTGGCGTGCGGTCGATGGTGTGCCTGGAAGAGATCAAGCCTGCCAGTCCATTACCGTTGAGTCACGCCGAATGAATCGCGTACTGGTCGAAGCAGCCGCCTTCCATCGCAAATCCCTTCAAGAATTCAGCCGCCGGCAAGCGTTTGCCGCCCGGCTTTTGCAACTCGGAGAGCCGTAACGCGCCTTCACCGCAAGCCACGATGACTCCGGTCTGAGGCCCGGCTGCGAGCACCTGACCGGGCGCCATCCCGGATGTAGTCTCGACCGCTTCGGCGCGCCACAGCTTGATCGATACGCCGTCGAATGAAGCGGAAGCGCCGGGAAAAGGATTGAACGCGCGGATCTTGCGCGCAAGGGTTTCGGCGGATTGCGAGAAATCGAGCGCGGCCTCTTCCTTCGATATCTTCGCTGCGTAAATTGTCCCCGTTTCCGGCTGCGGCGTTGCGGGCAACGTCCCCTGCTGCAGTTTGCGCAGGGCGTCGACGATCATGCTTCCGCCGAGTTCGGCCAGTTTGTCATGCAGGCTGCCGGTAGTCTCATCCGCCGCGATCGGCAGGCGCTCCATCGACAGCATCGGTCCGGTGTCCAGGCCCTCTTCCATTTGCATGATGGTGACGCCGGTTTCGGCATCCCCGGCTTCGATTGCCCGATGGATCGGCGCAGCGCCGCGCCAGCGAGGCAGCAGCGACGCATGGATGTTGATGCAGCCGTACTCAGGAATGTCCAGCACCGAACGCGGCAGGATCAGTCCATATGCAGCCACCACCATCACGTCGTGCGGCGTGTTCTGCAGCAACTGGCGCGCTTCATTGGCGACATCGGGATACTTGCCGTTCAGGCGCAGCGATACCGGCTGTGCGACGGGAATACCATGCGCAAGAGCGAGTTGCTTGACAGGCGAAGCTTGCAGCTGCATTCCGCGGCCGGCAGGGCGGTCGGGCTGGGTCAATACGAGAGGTATTTCAAAGCCTGCCTCATGCAAAGCTTTCAGCGCCACTGCGGCGAACCCGGGCGTACCGGCGAAGATGATTTTCATGGGCTCGATTGTATATGGCGAAATGAATGCCGGCGGCGCCATGACACCGCCGCCCACAGCTTGTTTTCGGATTTTTGTTGTGAGCCCGCCGGGCAGCCGGGCGCCGGATCAGTTACCTGACCGACGCAACCTTCTTTTTGTCCTTGCTCAGCTCCCGCTCTTCCTTCAACAGCTTGGTCCTGATGCGGTTGCGCTTCAGAGGCGACAGGTATTCCACGAATACCTTGCCCTTCAGGTGGTCCATCTCATGCTGGACACACACCGCGAGCAGGCCATCGGCTTCGAGCTCGAACGACTTGCCATCGACATCGCGCGCACGAACCTTGACCCGGGCAGGCCGTTCGACGCCGTCGTATACACCGGGCACAGACAGGCAGCCTTCGTCGTAGACCTGCTTCTCTTCGCTCGCCCAGACGATTTCCGGGTTGATGAATACCCGCAAATCGTCGTTCGTTTCCGATGTGTCTATGACAATAAGTTGCTCATGAATATCGACTTGGGTTGCGGCGAGGCCAACGCCCGGCGCGTCGTACATGGTTTCGGCCATATCGGCCACCAGCTGCTTAAGGCGGGCGTCGAATACGGTCACCGGCCTGGCAACTTTATGCAGGCGCGGATCGGGATAACGGAGAATAGTTAATAAAGACATACGGCTTTTGCGCAACATCGCGACTGAGTGATTTCGTGGTTTTCCTTGCTAGATCAAGGATTTCTGTGCAGAATTTGATTCAATTTGACAAGTATTTTGTCCCGCGAATCTCATTTTCTTCTATGCGGGCCAACCTGTGGTGGCTTCAATACCGGCTCGCTTTTCAAGCCGCATTAACCGGACAAATCATGACAAAGTTTAGCACAGCCGCACTCCTCCTCGCTTTCGCTTCCACCAGCTATGCCGCCAACGGCAACGATGCACCAAAGTCCGCCCGCTGCGGTTTCCTGCCGAACGCTCCCGACCAGCACCAAGTGGTAAAGGGCGACACACTGTGGGGTATTTCCGGCAAATTCCTGCAGAACCCATGGTGCTGGCCGGAAGTGTGGGGGATGAACCGCGAGCAGATCCGCGATCCGCACTGGATTTATCCGGGACAGGTCGTTTATCTGGACCGCGAGGCGGGCCGGCTGCGTTTGGGCAAGCCGGTGGGCCCAGGCGGCACACCTACCGTAAAGCTGACGGCACAAATGCGCACCGAGGGACTGGGGGCGGAAGCGGTACCGGCAATTCCGTCAGGCGTCATCGAACCCTTCCTTTCGCAACCGCTTATCGTTGAAGCAGATGAACTGAAAGGCACGCCGCGCATCGTCGCAGCCGACGAAAACCGCGTGCTGATCGGCAAGAACGAAAAAGCCTTTGTACGGGGTGACCTGAAAGACGGCACCTCGTTCCAGGTACTTCGACCCGGCAACCCGTTGCGCGATCCGGACACCAAGCAGATCATCGGTTATGAAGCCGCTTACCTGGGCACCGTCAAATTGCAACGCGCCGCCCGCGCCGAGAATGAAGCCCATGTGTTCACCGTGACCAGCAGCAAGGAAGAAATGAGCGTGGGTGACCGTTTGCTGC
>JAQGMD010000081.1 GCA_028292565.1 Burkholderia sp.
TAAGCCACGTAGTTCAGGCCGGGGCCGCCGTACTGTTCGGGAATGGTGGGGCCGAGCAAACCGAGTTCGCCCATTTCGCGAAAAATCGCCGGATCGGTTTTTTCATGCCGGAAGGCTTCCAGTACACGCGGCTGCAAACGCTCCTGGCAATAAGCATAGGAAGCTTCGCGCACCATGCGTTCATCTTCGGTCAGTTGCTGGTCCAGCAGCAGCGGATCGTCCCATTGGAATTGCGCTTTTTGTTTAGGGGAGTTCATTGTCTTCCTCAGGCGTGTAGTTGTATGAATAGTGGATGGGTATTACGGTATTTTTGAAACCGGGGTGGTCGCGACAAATTTCCCGCCATGGAACACCAGTGCCGGCTTTGGTGCTACATCACAGCGCTCGACTTCGCCGACAAAGATGACATGGTCGCCTTCCGGGTAGCGGCTGCGGTTGTGGCATTCGAACCATGCGGCGGCGCCTTTCAGGATCGGCAGCCCGGTATGCGAAAGGGCGAAGTTCACCCCTTCGAACCGGTTGTCAAGACGCTTTGCAAAGCGCTCCGCCAACGGCGCCTGATCGGCTGACAGGACGTTGATCACGTAATGCGTATTACCAGTGAACACCGGCAGGCTACTGGCGCCTTGCGCCAGGCTCCACAGAACGAGCGGCGGGTCGAGGGAAACGGAATTGAACGAACTCGCAGTCAGGCCGAGGAAGCTGCCATCAGGCAGCCGCGTCGTGATGACTGTAACACCGGTGGCAAACTGCGATAGCGCGTTGCGAAAATGCCGCGCATCGCACTGCGTTGACGGCGGACTCGAAGTACGTTTAGACATCAAAAATCCATGAAATTTTGCACATTATGCCGAAAAAGCAGCTCACATGGGAATGGCGATATACCGCCCGCGGCCACAAGCCTGACGGCGAACCCATCCTACGCTTGATCCGCCAGACCAGCGATTTGCCTAATTGACCCGTCTCAATGATTTTCTCACCACAATTAAATCGCGTATGCAGCCGCACCCGTTTGCGCTAAAGTCATAGCATCGATTAAACGGAGTGAATCATGGCAACCGAAACAGCAACACTAGGTGGCGGATGCTTCTGGTGTCTCGAAGCGGTCTACCAGGAGCTCAAGGGAGTGCAGAAAGTGGAGTCCGGTTATACCGGCGGCCACGTTCCAAATCCTGGCTACGAGCAGGTGTGCGAGGGCACGACCGGACACGTGGAAGTAGTGAAAGTGGAATTCGATCCCGATGTCGTCGGTTATCGCGAAATCCTGGAAATCTTCTTCACGATACACGACCCGACTACGCCGAACCGGCAGGGGAATGACGTCGGCACCCAGTATCGGTCGGCGATCTACTACCACT
The DNA here is from genome assembly GCA_028292565.1 of Burkholderia sp. The sequence continues at coordinate 1,359 of JAQGMD010000081.1, forward strand.
CGCCTGAACAGCAGGACACAGCCAAGCATGTCATGGCTGAAATGGCGAATGTGTGGGATGCGCCGATCGTCACCGAACTGAGTCCGTCCGAGGTGTACTACAAGGCGGAAGACTATCACCAGAACTATTTCCGCCAGCATCCGCTGCAGGGATATTGCGCTTTTGTCGTGGCGCCCAAAGTGGCCAAGTTCAGGAAAATGTTCGCCGAAAGAGCAAAGTCCGAGGCATAAGCGGCACCAAACCAATGCCTACCCTTTTCTCTCGGATCATCAGCGGCGAACTTCCCAGCGCCAAAGTGTATGAGGACGAGCTTGTCTTCGCATTCATGGACGCGGGGCAGGTCAATCCGGGTCATGTGCTGGTTGTCACAAAGACGCCGTATGAAACGCTGATGGATGCGGACGAAGAGTCGGCGGCGGCGTTGATGCGTGCAGCAGCCAGAATAGCGAAGGCGGTGCACGCGGCCTTCCAGCCCGACGGCATCACCATCTTGCAAGCCAATAAACCGGCCGGTTGGCAAACCGTGCCGCATTTGCATCTACACGTTTTGCCACGCTATCACAACGATGGCGTCGAGCTGACCTGGCCACGCAAGGAACCGGGGCTCGACAAGCTGCGCGAATACGCGGACAAGATCAAGGTCTAAGCGTACATATATCGCCGCGACCACGGCAGCGTCGACACATCCCGTCCCGCCTTCGTACACACCACCTGATACAACGAAACCCAGTCCTGCGCAAAAGCGTACGAGCAGCCTGCCAGATAAACGCGCCAGATGCGGAAGCGCTTGTCATCCACTCGTTTCCTGATCTGCTCGGCATGCGTTTCAAAATTATCCGCCCACGCACCGCAGGTTTTCGCATAGTGGCGCCGCAGGTTCTCGATATCCAGCGCTTCAAGTCCGCCTTCCTGCATCGCTTTCAGCACATTGCCGATATGTTGCAGCTCGCCGTGGGGGAATACGTACTGTTCGATAAACTGGCCGGCGCCATAGGCGGATTCGCCGTTATTGACATCGGTCGTCGTAATACCGTGATTCATCACCACGCCGTCATCCACAAGCAGGGAACGGATTTTCGAAAAGTATGCCTGCAGATTTTTCGCGCCCACATGTTCAAACATGCCGACACTCGTGATGCGATCGAAAGTGCCGGTGACGTCGCGGTAATCCTCCAGGCGAATCTCGACTCGATCAGTCAGGCCCGCGCGTTGCACCCGCTCCTGCGCCAGTTCGAACTGGTTTTTCGACAGCGTGACGCCCACGCATTTCGCCCCGTATTTCTGCGCGGCGCGAATCGCCAACGCGCCCCAGCCGCAGCCGATGTCGAGCAGCGTATGGCCCGGGCGCACCCGGACCTTGGCGAGGATGTGATCGATTTTTTTCAGTTGCGCGGTTGCCAGGTCTTCATCACCGTTTTCGAAGTAGGCGCAGGAGTAAACCATGTTCTCGTCCAGCCACATGCTGTAAAAGTCATTGGAGACATCGTAGTGGTAGCGGATTACCTCCTCGTCTTTCTTTTTGCTGTGATGGAAGGTGCGCGCAACTCGGGCACATTTTCCCTCGGGCTTCAGCGTATGTTTAGCCAGAGCGCTGCCGATCGAAATGATTTCATTGGCCTTGCCCTCGACTTCGATCTTGCCCTCGACGTAGGCCTTGCCGAGATTGAACAGCGAGGGCGTCATCAGGTAGCTCAGCGCCGACACATGGGGTATCCGCACCGTTACCTGAGGAGCGTGCTGTCCAAAGTCGAGTTGCTGGCCGTTCCACAATTCGAGGCGTAATGGCAGCGACGATCGATCGCGTATGCTCTGAACCCAGTCTCCGAGTTTCTTTTCCCATAACATGATGCTTCCTCCGTAAATGGTTAAACGGATGATCATTGAAGCGAGTTGTCTGCCGCGAAATGAAATCCCTACGGTTGCAGCCTCTGTCGTTGCCAGCTGCCGTCAGCCTGCAGCTTATATGCAATGCGGTCGTGCAATCGTGATGCGCGGCCTTGCCAGAATTCGATGTAGTCCGGCACCAGGCGGTACCCACCCCAGTGCTCCGGACGTGGAGGGTGTTCGCCGTACTGCCGCCCGGCGAGCAGGTACTGCTGTTCCAGCAACTTGCGGTCGGCGATCGGGCGGCTCTGTGCGGATGCGATGGCGCCGATGCGGCTACCCAGCGGACGGCTTTCAAAATAGCGCTCGCTTTCGGTTGCCGGGATGCGTTCGACCCGGCCCTCGATTCGGACCTGGAGTTCCAGCGGGATCCAGTGGAACAGCAGGGCGGCATGCGGATTTTCGTCCAGTTCCAAACCTTTTCGGCTTTTGTAATTGGTAAACCAGGTGAAACCGCGCTGATCAAACTCCTTGATCAGCAGGATGCGGGATGACGGACGGCCGCCGGCGCCCACGGTCGAAACGCTCATCGCGTTGGCCTCAGGAACCTGGGCTGAAATTGCCTCGCCAAACCATTTCCCGAATTGCTCGATCGGGTCCGCGTGGACGTCCGATTCGGAAAGGCTGTGCTGGCTATATTCCGTGCGAAGGTCGGCTATCGACATGTTGTCCCTGCCACTGTTTATTCTGTAATGTTACGACGACAGCGCATTGCATCGCCCAACCGCACCATTTGCGCATCGCTGAAGAGCCGCTTTGCCATCGGCGTGATATGCGCTTCTTCTTTTTCCATGTGCGCCAGGTACGTCTCGGTAAAACGATTTACGTCGACCCGCGACAGCGATGAAGATGTGCCGGCTGATATTTCTTTTAATTGCCGGTTCAGCGTTTGCCAGACCGCATCCATCTGCTGATGCTCCTGCAGGATGTCCGGCAGAAGTGCCTGCAACAAGCCGGCATCCGCATCCGTGGCTGTGGCCTTCAGCATGGGCAGGAGGTCGCGCTCCTCATCCTCATGGTGGTTCACCGCGCCATTATTAAAGTATCGCATAACTGCGGTCGCTGCTTGTTTTGCATCAACGTCCGCACCGGCCTGCTCCAGGTGAGCCATCAGCCTTTGCAGTGTGCGCAGCTGTTTTCGTATCCTGTCATGGCAGTGTTTGAGCACCGCGATCGGCTGGTCGAAGCCGGGTGCAGTATCGATTAGTGGCTCCATTTTTCACCTCACTTTTCCAGTGTCTTGCGCCAGGCGATCGGCACACCCGCGCCGATCATCGCCCCCATCCCCCAGAATACTGCAGATAGACCCAATGTAGCACCGGCGCCGCCAAACGCGAGCGGCAGCAATACCTGGCACGCATTGCCGATTGTAATGCGGATTCCTACTGCTTCGCCGGCCCGCCCTGGTGGCGCCGAGTGATGCAGCAGGGCCAGCATATTGGGCTGGCTCGATCCTACCGCCAGCCCGAGTATCGCAGCGACCACCATCATGGTCGCCGGTTGGCGCATGATCGGAAACAGGACATAGCAGAGGACAGCAAGGCTCAGGGCTGACGTCAGGACCTGCCATTCCGTAAAGCGGCGCGAAATCCACGGCATCGCCAGGCGCACGGTAAAGGTGGCAGCGGAAAAGCAGCCGAGGATCAGGCCGATGGTCGAAGCGGAAAACCCCAGGCGCGACCCATGGATGGGCATGACAAAAGTAAACAAGTCCCAGGCCGATGAGAGCAGGGTGCCGACCACATAAATACGCCGCATCTCGATATCCCGGAACAGATCGAGGGCGGTGCCGCCCGCCGCCTTCTCCTCATGCCGGGTCAGCTGTATCCGTTTCAGCCGCCCGTAAGCGGTCAGCATCAGCGCGGCCATGGCAAAGCCGCAAAAGACGATATACCCAATGCCATGGCGCGCATGGTCGATGACTAAGCCCGCGATCACCGGTCCGCAGAAACCGGAAATCGAATAGCCCAGTGCCAGCCAGCTGAAGTTGGTTGAGCGCTTCTCGGTGACGCTCATTGCGCCGACGGTGTGTTGCGACACGACCTGGACCGCCATGAAACCGGTGCCGATGAAAAGGGCCGCGAGGTAAAGA
>JAQGMD010000078.1 GCA_028292565.1 Burkholderia sp.
TTGCCGGCGACGAGGTGGGGTGTTTCCGAGCAGCCCGATAACGGTGTGGCTCGCCATAGCCTGCTTGGGTATGAACCGATCGTTGCCATTGCCACGGTTGATGCAGACTGGCAGATTGCCCCTGACGACTGGCGAGATCTTTCGTTGGAAATCGGCCCAGGTCGTTGCATTGACTGTCAGGCAATCCAATGACGCCTGATATCGCGCAACGGCGCGCCAGGAGCGCAAACCGATATGCTGGCCTGAGCGAACTCTCGATGCGGGTGGGCCAGTGATAGTAATGCACAGCAGTTGATAATGCTTATTATCAAGCACCGTGAAAAGTTCGGTAAAATCATGCCATTTTACATTTCTCATAAGAAAGTTGTGTAAAATCAAGGCGCTGGCGCATACATAAGCCTGCAGCAAGCTGCTGCACAATTGTCCCGGCACGTACCGCGTAGCACTCCAACAAGACCATGCCAAAACCCGACCTTACCTTACCCGCCGACTGGCTCGCCAGTTTGAAACATCGCATCGCCGCTTTCCCGACGATGAAAGGTTTTTCGCGCAGCAACCTGAAGGACCCGGATCAGCGCCGCTGGTATCTGCAACAAGCGATCGCGCTGCGAGGAATGACGCAACCGATTGGTGTGGCCGAGTACCACCAGGAACTGCCGAAGGACTTGGCTGGCTATTTACCAACGATTGAACAAATCGAGACGGAACTGCAGAAAGACGATCCCGCCGATGGGACCTCGGGAGCTTCCGAATGACGGGGGACGGCACCGTCCTCCATAACCCGATGACTTTATCGGGTGCAGCAGGCGAGGGTGCAAACGGTTTCAATGTCATTCTTTCTGATCCCCCGAGCTCGACCCGCGCACGCAAGCTGCACCTGGGTCACTTCGCCTTCATGCGCGCCTTGGTCCAGGGCCTGGACACGCGCGACAGCTGGGAGCGCTATCTGCGCATCGAGGGCGAACATGACGACCTGCGCAACGTGCGGCGCACGATCGCCTGGATCCGTGACGAATTCGCCGCTGCCGCCAAACGCGTCGACCGCTTCGGCACGGCGCGCCTGGTCCGGATCGACGCGACCCGGATCGCCGAGCGCGAGCCGGTGTTGCCGACGCTGGAAGAATTCGCCGCCGACGCCGGTTTGCTCGATTTCTCGCAAGCCGAACAACTGCAGCAGTATCAAGCCCGCTATGGCACTCTCACGCAACGGCAGTCACGGCGCCAGCGCCTGATTGCCCGGCAACTCGACGCGCTGCACTGGCTCGAACGCCTGGTGGCCCAACCGCCGCAGTCCGGTGATGCGGTCGCGTCCTGGTTGCACCCGGATCTGGTGATCCACCTGGAAGCGGCAGGAATTTTGACGATCCGGCAGCTGGTCGACCGTATCAACGGCCTCGGCATGCGCTGGTGGACCGGCATTCGTGCGGTCGGCGCCGCCAAGGCCGCGCGCATCATGGACTGGTTGCGCGCGCACGAATCATCGATTGGCCTGTCGATCGGCGCGCATGTGCAGGTAAAGCGCTCGAAGCTGTATAACCATGAGCTCGAGCGCGTCGTGCCGCGCGCCACCGCGATCGTCCCCCTGGAAAAATTCATCGTGCCGGTGCAGCTGGACGGTTCGAACGGGCTGTACCGCGCGCCGCAACGCCTTTGCCTGATGAAGGCAAGCAACGATCATGAAGCAGTGCTCACCTGGATCCGCTCGAAACACGGTCTGTCCCCCGAGCAGAAAGCGGCGCTCCAGCGCAAGCGCGGCATCGATCCGGCGGCGCCGGAAGGCCCGCTGGAATGGCTGAATACGCTGTCGCATACGCAGCGGGCGTACCGCAAGGAAGCCGAGCGTTTCATGTTGTGGGCGGTGGTGCAGCACCACAAGCCGCTGTCGTCGATGACGCTTGAGGACTGCGAGGCGTATCGTGCCTTCCTGGCCAATCCGGCGCCGGCCGAGCGCTGGTGCGGACCGCGCGGCCGGGAAAAATGGGGGCCGCTCTGGCGCCCCTTCGAAGGGCCATTGTCGCCGCGCGCGCAACACCAGGCGATCACGATCCTGAAAAACTTCTACAAATTCCTGGTCGACCAGTGCTACCTGATCGGCAACCCCTGGAACGGCGTGGCGGTGCCGAAAGCCGCCACGCGCATCGACCAGGGGCGCAGCTTTACCCAGGCCCAGTGGCATTTCATTGAACAGCAGCTCGAGCAGTTGCCGGAGACGTCAGCCCATCACCGGTTGCGCTTCACGCTGCACTTCTTGTATGCGACCGGCCTGCGCCTGGCCGAAGCGGTGGCGGCCAGGGTCGATCATCTGAACTGGGTGCGCTATCCGGCCGACGCCGATGACGACGAACCGATTGAAGGCTGGGAACTGACCGTCATCGGCAAAGGCGGGAAGGAACGGATCGTGCCGGTGCCGCTGGATGTGATCGGCGAACTGTCAACCTATCTGGTCGCGCGCGGCCTGGATCCCGATCCCGAGCATGCATCCAGTCGTGGCGCTTTCCTGCTTGGTAAAGCCGTTGACGTCGCGTCCCGGGCGCCCTGGTCTCCCGCGATCACTCTGGCGGTCGACCCGAAATCGGGGATCGCGCCGGGAACCCTGTCGACCCAGCTGAAGCAATTCTTTACCGGGTGCGCCGACGTACTCGCCACCACGGATGCAAAAGGCGCGCAACGGTTGTTCGCCGCCAGTACGCACTGGCTGCGCCACACCCATGGCGCGCACTCGGTCGCGGCCGGCACGCCGCTCGAAGTGCTGCAGCAAAACCTGGGGCATGCCTCGCTCAACAC
>JAQGMD010000096.1 GCA_028292565.1 Burkholderia sp.
GTGCCGGCCAGGCTGTACCAGCGATCGAACAGGGTCAGGTCCCGATCGTTGGCGTCGGCCATGGCGCGACGGAAATCATCGACCGTAACGGCCTGGCCGTCGTGGCGCTCGAAGTACAAATCCATGCCCTTGCGGAAGCCTTCGCGGCCCAGCAGGGTCTGGTACATGCGCACCACTTCGGCGCCTATTTCGTAGACAGTGACGGTGTAGAAGTTGTTGATTTCAACGAAGGAGTCAGGCCGCACCGGGTGCGCCATCGGCCCGGCGTCCTCGGGGAATTGGGCCTGGCGCAAGGTGCGCACCTGGTCGATGCGGCTCACCGCGCGGCCCGATTCGGTGCCGATCATGTCTGCGGAAAATTCCTGGTCGCGGAAAACGGTCAGGCCTTCCTTCAGCGACAGCTGGAACCAGTCGCGGCAGGTGACGCGGTTCCCGGTCCAGTTGTGGAAGTATTCGTGGCCGACCACCGATTCGATATTGGCGTAGTCGACATCGGTGGCGATGCGGGGGTTGGCCAACACATACTTGGTGTTGAAGATGTTGAGGCCCTTGTTTTCCATCGCCCCCATGTTGAAGTCGCCGACAGCCACGATCATGAAGCGGTCGAGGTCGAGTTCAAGGCCGAAGCGTTCTTCGTCCCAGCGAATGCTGTTCTTCAGCGATTCCATCGCGTGCTGGGTCTTGTCGAGATTGCCTTCTTCCACCCATACCTGCAGCAGCACTTCGCGGCCGGACTGCAGCGTGTAAGTCTCTTCCTGACATACGAGATCGCCGGCGACCAATGCAAACAGATACGAGGGCTTCTTGAACGGGTCTTCCCACAGCGCGTAGTGGCGTCCGTCGCCGAGGTCGCCCTGCTCGATCAGATTCCCGTTGGACAACAGCACCGGATATTTTTCTTTGTCGGCGCGCAACATGACGGTGTACTTGGCCATCACGTCCGGGCGGTCCGGGAAGTAGGTGACCTTGCGGAAGCCTTCGGCTTCGCACTGGGTGAAGAAATTGCCGTTGGAGACGTACAGTCCCATCAGCGAGGTATTCTGGCTCGGGTTGATGGCGGTTTCGATTTCAAGCGTCACGTTGTCCGGCGCATTCGGGATCTCCAGCACGCCGTTCACAAGTGAGTAAGCACGCTTGGTGAGCTCCTTGCCATTCATGCGCAGATGGACCAGGTCAACCGCTTCGCCGTACAGCGTCAGGCTCTTGCCGTGGCTGTCGGGGTTGCGCGTCATGGTCAGGCGCGTGGCAATGCGTGTGAGTTCGGGGTCGAGGTCGAAACCCATTTCGACCGTGTCCACCCAATAGCTGGGCGGTGTGTAGTCCTTACGATAAATCGCCTGGGGAGTGTCGGTACGCATAGGGGTGTGTTGAATCGGAAGATTTGGCGCAAAATGGCATTTTACAACCAACGCGACCACAGACTAACCCCATGAAACTTTCCTTTGCGTTTTTCGTAGTCGCCGCGTCGCTGACGCTTTCCTCATGTACACAGGAGCAACAGAACCAGATCAGCCGCTCGGTGCAGAACTGGACCGGCACCAATGGCGTGCTCGAATTTTATGCGGGCGACAAACTGATGCGCCGCTTCCTGCAGATCGACAAGCTGACGACGGCAACCGGGACCGACGACGGCAGGCCGCGCTCTTACCGCTTCGGATACGGGGTCCTCGATGAGAACCTGAACATGACGGTGGATTCGGGGGAAAAGAAAGTGTATTTCGAGATCAGCGATTTCGGGTCGAACTACATTTTCTTCGAGAGCCCGCGCTAACAACCCGGCACGAGTCGGGTTACAAAAATTTACCTACGACTTTTATGTGTTGCCTATGCTGAATTTATGTAAGATGCCGCAATTGTCTGGAGGAATACAATGAAGCAATGGCAGTTTGCGTTTCTATCAGTTGTTGTGGCCCTGCTGTCGGGATGCGCCTCGACGATAAAGAACCAGGTCACCACCTTCCACGAATGGCCGAACTATGTGCAGGACAAGACTTACGTCTTCGAGCGCACGAGGGAGCAGGACAACGACCTTGAGTACCGCAACTATGAAAACCTGGTGCGCGGCGAGTTGAGGCGCCTCGGCTTCGAGGAAGCGTCCAACCTGCGCCCGGCGCGGCTGAAAGCATCGCTGGGTTACAGCATCAGGGCGCGCGACGTGCGGGTGAGTTACCCGGTAGTGATGGACCCCTATTTGTATGGCCCATCCTGGCGCGGTTATTACGGCCCCTTCTATGATCCGTTCTGGTTCGGCCCGCCGATTGTAGAGCGGCGCGAGGAGAGCTATCAGCTCTTCACCCGCCAGTTGCGGTTCACATTGGCGAACATGTCCGACGGGAAAAAAGTTTATGACTCGACCGTGGTCAGCGAAGGCACGAATGGCGCGCTCGCGAAAGTGATGCCGTATATGGTGCGGGCGGCGTTTGAGGACTTTCCTGGCAGGAGCGGTGTGCCGCGGGTGGTGGAACTGAAGATGAAGTAGACCGAGGGTAAGGTGCGCCATGCGCGCCCAACCTCCTGCAGCGGATCGGAACCCGCTCTACTCCGCCCCGACCTCTTCCAGAGCCGCGGCCAGCGCGCGATCAACAACCGAGTCCGCTGCAACAACCGCCACGCGGTCACTACGAAAGGATTGCGCGAGTTCATCGAAAGTCATGATGAACGGTTCCTGCCCCTGCCGGTTCGAAAAAACGAAGCGGGTACGGCGGGGACTGATCCACCCTAGCCTGGATTTCTCGTGAGTGCCACTATTGCGCAAAAACTCGACCCAGGTATCGGGCTCGAGTCCATCGACCAGGTGCATATATTCGTCGGCGACCGCGCCGGAATGCTCCATCGCCCGCTTGTTAAGGCGGCGTTCGCTCGCCTTCTGCGCGACATTGAGGGTGATTTCCAGCTGCTGGCGGGGCGACAGTTCGACCGAGGTGCGGACGATGGTCGCGTGGCGCTCCGCCAGGGTCGAAAAGAACTTGACGCGATCCGGCCCGTCCCACTTCACCACATTGAGCCAGGCATTCAACGTCGACAGCAGTGCCGGCAACTGGCTCAACAAGTCCTTGCGTTCTTCCGCGGTCTTGGGCTTGACGCTCCAGATCAGGTCGTCCATTGCCTTCAGTGCGTTTTGCAGTGCTTCCGGCTTGGTGTCTTGCACGGAATGCGCGAGACCGAGGATGCGTGTCCATTGCATCTCAAGGAATACTTCAACGAATCCCGCCACCTCACCGGTCTCGATGCGCATGGTCACATCGTTTTCCGCCAGTTCCTTGGCGCGGTTGATCTTTTCCTGCCGCGCCGCTTCCACAACGGCTTGCGAATAAGCGTCGCCCGAGACCTGCGTTTGCTGCGCGACGAACGACTCGAGGTCTTTCAGCACGTCATCAAACAATTCGATTTGCTGGTCGTACTCCTGCTGCACCCGGTCGACAATCTTTTCGATCATCTTGAAGACCGGATCTTCCGTACCTTTTTCCTGGTCGCAGGTGACGCTGGTTCGCGCTACCGTGTCGAGCAGCCGCCGGGCCGGATGGTCATCCCTGAAGAAGAAATCCCTGTCCGCCAGTGCGGCCTTGAGCAAAGGAACCTGGAGCTGGCTCAACAGTTTCTTCACGCCCTTTGGGATGCATGGCTCCTCAAACACGTGCTCCAGGGTTCTTGCCAGCAGTTCAATTGCGTGTGTATCCGCCTGGGTCAGCGTGCCGGACGGCGCCTGGTCGCGGATCTGGCGCAACACAGTAGCCTCCACGGGTGCAGGCGTGTTCTGATCGACCTGGTTGTGGCGCGGTGCCTGTTTCTGCAGAGCGTTCAGGTAGTTGAACAAGACAGGATGAACCGCTGGCCCGCCTGACCCGCCGCCACCTGGTCCGGCACCGAATCCACCACCGCCACCGCCGGCCTGTCCGCCGAACGTTGGTGACAGCCAGCGTTGCAGCCTGCTATAGAGCGGCAGATTGCGCCGCTCAACGGCGGCGGGCCGGTTTGCATTGCTTTCGGATTTCTTGAGGCGGTACGCATCGGTCAGGGTCGGCAGGATGCCCTGGGCGACCAATGCGGCATTCAATGCCTGCAAAACCGGTTCGAGCTGGAGGAAAATTTCCGGACGCATCTGGCGCAAAATCACCAGGTGCGAAGCGGTGTTCAGATCGAACTTGCTCCAGGCCTCCGAGATGGCCTTGAGAAAAATCTCCGGACGGAACGGGTTTTCTGTAACGGTGATTGCGTCCCGCTGCATCAGATGGGCGATACGTATGCTCAGCGGATCCAGGACGTCGGCATTGGCAGCGTGGAGGGCCTGGCCGAGGTTATCGACCAGCACCTTCTGCTCCATCGCTTCGAAGGTCACAAGCGACAGATCCATCGCGCCTTGTTCTAGCTTCGATTGTTCCTGGCTCTGACTACCGGCGGAGTCGATCTCCTGCAACAGGAGTTCAGTCAGGGACGAAGAAACAAGGCGATGGAAAGTCAGCTTGTTTCTGTTCAGGTGTTGCAATGCGCCGCGACTCGCTTCGCTGTCCTGGGAGCGCGTGCCCTGATCGGACAGCTTGCCCAACGCATCTGAGAGACGAACGATGAAGTCGTCCAGTTGCGAAGCGACCTGCTGGGATGCAATCGACACCAACGCCTTCAGCACGGCTACCTGGGTAGCGGGCGTCACTGTTTTCTCAGATGGGCGATTGGTTATGTCTACCATAGGGGCATAAACCACATATTGCAGTGGGGAACTGCGCTATTGTGCAGGGAAATCAGCGTCTTGTGTTTCCCATGTGACACATCCGGGTCGGTAAATAGCTGAGTGGCTCTCAAGATTGATCAATTAAATGCCTGACTGTCAACACTTTCAGGTGTATAACGCTTCGGAAATGATCGTAATAGCAACAATGAGCAGCACGGTGAGCACCAGCACGATGAGAAGTCGCCCGAACTTTGGCGCGCCCTCGGTCCCCGTTGGTTGTTCATCCGGGTGGTGCATCGGGTTGTTTTCGTCTTTCATTTGCTTTTCAATTGCCGCAGGTTCTGGTCAGGGATGGGCGTGGGAATGATGATGGTGCGGCACCAGTTGCGACAGCAGCATGCGTGCCGCCGCCACATTGGTCGCGCAGGGGACATTGTGGACGTCGCAGACCCGCACCAGTGCATTGATATCCGGCTCATGCGGTTGCGGCGTCAAGGGATCGCGCAGGAATATCACGCAATCGATCTTGCCTTCCACCAGCTCGGCGCCGATCTGCAAATCGCCGCCGCTGGGGCCCGACAGCTTGCGTTCCACCACCAGCCCCACCTCTTCGGAAAGGCGTTTGCCGGTGGTGCCGGTCGCTACCAGAATGCACTGTCGCAGCAGCGCGGCAAATTCGGACGCCAGCTCCACCATGTCGTCCTTTTTGCCGTCATGCGCGATCAATGCAATACGCTTTTTCACCATAGCCCCGTATGAATCTATGAAACGCCGCGTTAGTCACTGCATCAGTCACTGCATCGGTCGTTTGAATGGCGCCGCGAACGGCTTGCCAAAACAACGTTAATACGTTCCAGGATAGTTTCCGCCGTCGAGCAGGACGTTCTGCCCGGTCATGTAACTTGCCTGCACGCTGCACAGGAACGCGCAAACCGCGCCGAACTCTTCCGCTGTTCCGAAACGCTGTGCCGGAATCTGCTTGCGGCGCGCGTCGGCCCACTCTTCCGAGTTTTTGCCCGCTGCTTTTGCGCCGGTAGCCAGGTTGCTTTTCAGGCGATCGGTGTCGAACTGGCCGGGCAACAAATTGTTGATCGTCACGTTGTGCGCCACGGTCTTGCGCGCCAATCCAGCGACGAACCCGGTAAGGCCGGAGCGCGCACCGTTGGACAAACCAAGGTTGTCGATCGGCGCTTTTACCGAACTGGATGTGATGTTAATGATACGACCAAAACGGCGCGCGATCATTCCATCCACCGTGGCCTTGATCAATTAGATCGGGGTCAACATGTTTGCATCAATTGCGGCGATCCAGTCGTCACGGTTCCAGTTGCGGAAATCGCCGGGAGGCGGGCCGCCTGCGTTAGTGACGAGGATATCCGGCTGGGGACAAACCGCCAGCGCCCTGGCGCGTCCCTCTTCCTTGGTGATATCGGCAGCCACGGTATTGATCGTGACGCCGGTTGCGCGACGGATTTCTTCCGCCGTCGCTTCCAGTGTTTCGGCAGTGCGCGCGACCAGAGTTACATTCACGCCTTCGGCCGCCAGCGCCTCCGCGCAGCCGCGTCCCAATCCCTTGCTGGCGCCGCATACCAGCGCATTTTTTCCACGAATTCCAAAGTCCATCTCGTCTCCTATACCTTCTTTTTAGATAAAAAATAAATCCCGGTCAGCACCAATGCTGTTCCGGCCAGTTGAATTCCCGTGATCGGCTCGTCCAAAATCAGCGCTGCCAGGAACAGCGTCGACACCGGCCCGACCATACCGGCCTGTGAAGCGGTCGCGGCGCCGATGCGCTCCACGGCAATCATGGTCAGGATGACCGGCAGCACCGTGCACAATAGCGCGTTGATGATCGACAGTCCATATACGTCCCTCGGCTGGACCAGCATGGAGACCGGACGCAAAAGAAAGAACTGTACGATACATGCCGCGCTCGACACGCACATTGCGTAAGCCACCAGCCGCAGCGCGCCGGCTCGGCGTACCAGCTCGCCGGACAGGATCAGGTAAAACGCATACGAGATCGCGCTTCCAAGCACGAATGCGCCACCGACCATAACGTTCGAGCCGCCAATCATCGCATCATGAAAAAATACCAACACTGTGCCAAGGTATGCGGAGCCCAGCGCCAGCCATTCCATCAGCCGGATTTTTTTCCTGAGGAAGAAGACCGAAATCAGCAATACAAACGAGGGAGTCAGAAACAGGATCAGGCGTTCGAGTCCGGCTGAAATGTACTGCAGGCCGAGGAAATCGAGAAAACTCGAAAGGTAATAACCGAGCAACCCCATTACCACGATCTTGGCGCGCTCGACGCCGGTCAACGGTGACTCGGTCTTCGCTTTCCATATTGCGATGGCGGCGAAAAAAGGCAGCGAGAAAATCATGCGGAAGGCGATCAGGGTCACCGCGTCGACCTGGTACCGGTAGATCAGTTTGGCAACGATTGCTTTCGCGGAGAAAAAGATGGCACCGACTATGGCGATAGCCAAACCGGTCAGGAAGCTTTGCCTCGCCGTGGAATGAAGTGCGATTGAACTCATACGGCGAGATTGTACGCCGTGAATGATTTCCTCACATTGCGCACATGGGAGTCGCGGGAGGCATCTCCCCTTGCTGTCCCTTATCGCTTCAGGAGGGAGCCGAGCACGCCACGTATGATTTCACGGCCGACCTGCGACCCGATGCTGCGCGCTGCGGACTTGACGATCGCTTCGACGACCGTGTCCTTGCGACGGGAGGAACCTCCTCCTCCGAACAGGCCGCCCAGCATATCGGTCATTGAGCCGCCGCTGGTCCCCGCAGGGGCCTGACCAGCGCTGGTTTCCGCAGGCGCGTTTCCGGCCGGCTTCGACGGTGCGGAGTCGGGCTGCTTCGCGACCACGCGCCCTTTCAGTTTTTCATAAGCGGACTCGCGGTCTACGACTTTTTCATAGACCCCGGCGACCAGGGAATTGGCGATGATTTCGCGGCGCTCGACGTCGGAGACCGGGCCGATCTGCGATGCCGGTGGAATGATGTATGCGCGCTCGACCATGCCGGGCCGGCCCTTTTCATCAAGGAAGGACACCAGCGCCTCGCCGACTTCGAGTTCGGTGATGACCTGGGCCGTATCCAGCTTCGGATTGGGGCGGAAGGTCTCCGCCGCCGCCTGCACCGCTTTCTGGTCGCGCGGCGTGTAGGCACGCAAGGCGTGCTGGACCCGGTTACCGAGCTGGCCGAGCACGGTGTCGGGAATATCGAGCGGGTTCTGCGTGACGAAATAAACGCCGACGCCCTTGGAGCGGATCAGGCGCACCACCTGCTCGATCTTCTGCAGCAGCGGCTTGGGCGCTTCGTCGAACAGCAGATGCGCTTCGTCGAAGAAAAACACCAGTTTCGGTTTGTCGAGGTCGCCCACCTCGGGTAATTGTTCGAACAGCTCCGACAGCATCCACAGCAGGAAGATCGCATACAGGCGCGGCGAGTTGAGCAGCTTGTCGGCCGCCAGGATATTGACGACTCCCTTGCCGTTGCCGTCGGTTTGCATGAAATCGTCGATATTGAGCATCGGCTCGCCGAAGAAGCGGTTGCCGCCCTGCTCATCGATCGCAATCAGCCCGCGCTGGATGGCGCCGACACTCGCGGCTGAAATATTGCCGTATTCGGACTGGAACTCAGACGCGTTTTCGCCGACGTGCTGCAGCATTGCGCGCAAGTCCTTGATATCGAGCAGCAGCAGGCCGTTGTCGTCGGCGATCTTGAACGCCAGCTGCAATACACCCTGCTGGATATCGTTCAGGTTCAGCATACGCGCCAGCAGCAACGGACCGAGGTCGGAAATGGTCGCCCGTACCGGATGTCCTTTCTCGCCGAACACATCCCAGAATGTCACCGGGCAGCCGGCCCACGCCGGCTCGTCGAGCTTGAGTTGGTCGAGGCGCTGCTTGATGCGGCCGGTAGCCGACCCCGCTCGCGCAAGGCCAGAAAGGTCGCCCTTCACATCTGCCATGAACACCGGCACGCCGGCGCCCGACAGGGCTTGCGCCATTGCTTGCAGCGTGACCGTTTTACCGGTCCCGGTAGCTCCGGTGATGCAACCATGGCGATTGGCGAGATTCGACAACAGCGCCAGTTCTTTCTCTTCGTTCTTCGCGATCAGCAGTGGAGTCGACATGGTTTTATGGGTTTCCCAGGAGATTTTGGAGGGGGGCGCTATGGTAAAATTGTAGATTGATTCCAGACTGTTAACAATTAATTTTGATGCCATAAATACATTAGAAAGACATTAGAAGCGGGCGTCAGGATAATCTATCACCTCGAAGAAAGATCACCATGGCTGGACATAGCAAATGGGCCAATATTAAACACAAAAAGGCTGCGACCGATGCGAAGCGCGGCAAGATCTGGACTCGCCTGATCAAGGAAATCACCGTCGCGGCGCGCCTGGGCGGCGGCGATATCGCAAGCAATCCGCGCCTGCGCCTGGCAATCGACAAAGCTGCCGACGCCAATATGCCTAAGGATAACGTGACCCGTGCGATCCAGCGCGGCAGCGGTGGCCTGGAGGGCGTCAACTATGAAGAGATCCGCTACGAGGGCTACGGCATCAATGGCGCGGCCATCATCGTTGATTGCATGACTGACAACCGTGTGCGCACCGTGGCTGAAGTGCGGCATGCGTTTTCCAAGTTCGGCGGCAATATGGGCACCGAGGGTTCGGTGGCGTTTCTGTTCAAGCATTGCGGCCAGCTGTTCTTTGCCCCGGGTGTCAACGAAGATGCGCTGATGGAAGCGGCGCTCGAAGCCGGCGCGGAAGACGTGCTGACCGACGACGAGGGCGGCATTGAAGTCATCACCCCGCCGCACGATCTTTCCGCAGTCAAGGACGCGCTCGAGAAAGCCGGATTCAAGTCCGAAATGGCAGAAGTCGCCATGAAGCCATCAACCGAAACCGTGTTTACCGGCGACGACGCGTTGAAGATGCAAAAATTGCTGGACGCGCTGGAGAATCTGGATGACGTGCAAGAGATCTATACCAATGCAATAATCGACGCATAAGATTCCGCAAAACTGCTTCACTCACATTAAAGAAGTCCGGGTTACCGTACCTGCACTGAAAGAAACATTCCTAATCCCAATGAAAATTCTGGTAATCGGTTCAGGCGGCCGCGAACATGCCCTGGCTTGGAAGCTTGCACAATCCGAGCGGATACAAATGGTTTACGTGGCGCCCGGCAACGGCGGCACCGCGCTCGATCCGCGCCTGAAGAACGTCGACATCACCGATCCGCTCGGGCTCGTGCAGTTCGCGATCAAGGAGCACATTGCCTTAACCGTGGTAGGCCCGGAAACGCCGTTAGCCGCCGGGATCGTCAATATCTTCCGCGAAAACAACCTGAGAATTTTT